>JAQXRL010000037.1 GCA_029218505.1 Eubacteriales bacterium
AGGTGTTCATTATGTTGAAACGTCTGTTTCATATTCTTTCCCGTGTCCTGCCCAAAATCACCATTTCCAGTTTGATGGGCGCGGTTGATCTGAACGCGAAAAATATTTGCCAATGCGCTACGGAAAACGATGGATGAAAAAATGCCCTTTGCAGGCTCTCGCTCCCCCGGCGAGAGCCTGCTTTGATCGGGCGTTTCCATCATTTTTCGCGAAAGGCAAAAAAACGCTGCCCCACATAGTTCAGGATTACAAAAAATCCCGATCCCACCAGCATTGCGACGTTGTCCTGGATCTTCGCTGGCGCGCCGGACAGCAGGGCCGCGGCCAGCGGCTTGGCAATGCCATAAGCCAGCAGATAGCAAAGCGCAATATTGACCACAAAGCGCAGAATCACCTTCGGGGATTTGCTCGTATTTTTGAACGTGAAATATTTGTTCAGGAAATAACTTACAAGGCTGCCCACCACGTAATTTCCGGCAGAGGAAACCCAATAATTGCAATGCGCAACGTTGTACATCAAAAACATCGTTCCCATCCCAACGCATGTATTTACAACGCCCACGCCAAGAAACTTCCAGAACTTTTCGTCAAAGAATTTCCGGATAAACTCCTTCATGCTTTGCTCCTTCCCGATATGCTTCGTATCATTCTTTCCATTTTTTTGCATTTTATGCCATCCCAAACCCTGGCGGCGCAAGAAAAGCCAGCCTTTTCAAACGCATGCCCGGAAAAATTATATCATGCAACGGCTTCCAAAATCAACCGCGTTCTGCAGCGTCCGCGCGGCAATGCAACGCCCTCTATGTTCCACAGCTTTGCATCATGCTGTCTCCCATAGAGGGCGCAAATCCATTCGACGCTTCTTCTATGCGCTTACCGCAGGCTTTCCATTTCCGCAATGCGCGCTTTCAGCTTCTCCAGCAGCTGGGTATTGGTAACCAGCTTTTCCCGTTCCTGCTGAATCAGGTTGGCAGGCGCTTTCGCCACAAAGCCTTGATTGTTCAGCTTTCCATTGGCGCGGGCAATTTCGCCTTCCACATTCTTGAGATCCTTTGCCAAACGGGCGAGTTCCTTTTCTACATCCACCAGTTCGCCCAGGGGAATATACAGTTCGCAGGCCTCGGTAACGGCGGAGGCAGACTTTTCCGGATTGGAATCGCCCATATCCAGAAGCTCCACCTGGCTGGCGCCCGCCAAACGGCAGAAATACCCTTCCGCGGCCTTCAACGCGTCTGCCCAACCCGCATGGGGCTTCAGAATCAGCCGCGCCCTTCGTCCCGGCGCCACGTTCATTTCCGCGCGAAGATTGCGAATGGTGCGAATGACTTCCATTACGCCCTCCATCTGGCGCGCCTCCTCCGGGAAGTCAAGTGCTTCGCACACTTCCGGCCACTTGGCGGTAATCAGCATGCCTTCCGCGCCGGGCAGGTATCCGTAAACCTCCTCCGTAATGAAGGGCATGTAGGGATGCAGCAGCTTTAACATGCCCGTAAGTACATAGCACAGCACTTCCCGCGTGGTATTCTTCGCCTCGTCGGCCTCGCCGTACAATCCCTGCTTGGCCATTTCAATGTACCAATCGCAGAAAGTGGACCATACAAAATCATACAGCTTGGTGGCCGCCAATCCCAAATCGAAGTTTTCCAGATTGTCCGTGATTTCCCGCGCAGTGCTCTGGAATTCCGACAGAATCCATTTGTCTGCCAGCGACAGCCTTTCTGCCGCCGGAATGCCCTTGGGCACAAACCCCTGCATGTTCATCAGGGCGAACCGGCTGGCGTTCCAGATCTTGTTTGCAAAATTGCGGAAGGATTCTATCTTTTCATCCGACAGCCGCACGTCGCTGCCCGGAGAAACGCCCATCATCAGCGAGAAACGCAGCGCGTCCGCGCCGTACTTGTCGATGACCTCAATGGGATCAATGCCGTTGCCCAAAGATTTGGACATTTTCCGTCCCTGACCATCCCGCACCAGTCCATGCATCAACGCCACGGAGAAGGGACACTTGCCCGTTTGCTCAATGCCGGAAAACACCATGCGTGCCAGCCAGAAGAAAATGATGTCATATCCGCAGGACAACACGCTGTTGGGATAGAAATACTTGTAATCCTCCGTCTCTTCCGGCCATCCCAGCGTGGAAAAGGGCCACAGCGCGGAAGAAAACCACGTGTCCAGCACATCCTCATCCTGCCGCACAGGCGCTCCGCACTTGGGACAGGTCGTAATGTCCTCCCGGGACACCGTCATTTCTCCGCACGCGTCACAATAGAACGCAGGAATGCGGTGGCCCCACCACAATTGCCGGGAAATGCACCAATCGCGGATATTTTCCATCCACTGAAGATATGTTTTTTCAAATCGCTCCGGCACAAAGGTGAGTTCTTTGTTTTTCACCACCTCGATGGCAGGCTCCGCCAAGGGTTTCATGGACACAAACCATTGATCCGACAAATACGGCTCCACCACGGTGTCATGATGGCGATAGCATGTGCCCACGTTGTGCGTATAAGGCTCCACCTTCACCAGATAGCCTTCTTCTTCCAACTGCTTCACCACTGCCTTGCGGCATTCCAACCCGGTCATGCCCTGGAAGCGGCCCGCATTCTCGTTCATGCGACCGTCTTCCGCCAATACGCAGATGATTTCCAGGTTGTGGCGCAGCGCCACTTCGTAGTCGTTGGGGTCGTGGGCCGGCGTCATTTTCACCGCGCCCGTGCCAAATTCCATCTCCGCGTAATCATCCGCCACGATGGGAATCTGTTTGTTCACAATGGGCAGCAACACCGTCTTGCCCACCATATCCGTATATCGCGGATCGTTGGGATTCACGCACACTGCCGTATCGCCCAACATGGTTTCCGGGCGTGTGGTTGCCACGATGATGTCCCGTCCGTCCGGACCGGGATAGCGAATGTGCCACAGCGAAGACTGCTGTTCTACATATTCCACTTCCGCGTCCGAAAGCGCGCTTTTGCAGGCAGGGCACCAGTTGATCATGCGCTTGCCGCGATAAATCAAGCCCTTTTCATACAGGCGCACAAACGTTTCCCGCACGGCCTTCGACAAGCCCTCGTCCATGGTGAAGCGTTCCCGGCTCCAATCGCAGGACACGCCCAATTTGCGCAGCTGGCGCACGATTCTGCCGCCATATTCCTTTTTCCATTCCCATGTGCGCTGCAAAAAAGCTTCCCGACCGATATCCTGCTTGGAGAGGCCTTCCTTGCGCAGCGCGTCCACCACCTTCACTTCCGTGGCAATGGCGGCGTGATCCGTGCCGGGCACCCACAGGGTGGGATCGCCCTTCATGCGATGATACCGAATCAGAATATCCTGCGGCAATTCGTCCAGCGCGTGCCCCACGTGCAGCTGTCCCGTAATGTTTGGCGGCGGCATCACAATGGTAAACGGCTTTTTCGACGGATCGATCACGGGCTTGAACGCTCCCGAATTTTCCCACATGTCATAAATGCGTTTTTCCACCTGGTTCGGCGCAAACACCTTTTCCATGGTGAATTCCGTTTGTTGTTCCATTTTTTCTTCTCCTTTCCAATTTACAGCAGCGCAATCAAAAATCCTGCCATACAGATTCCCAAGCCAATCAGTTTGATCGTTGTTTTCCCGGCCTCGCGGCGGTTTTCCGGCAAACGCGCGGCAATGCTTCCGGCCAATGCGACCGCCGCAACCCCCAGCGCCATGACAATCAGGCCGACGGGATTTACCGCATGAATATTTTTGAACAAGCCGGCCATGGTATCACCTCCTTCAGAGCGCGTGGACAGAATTCCACATCTTCTCCCCCATGTCCCGGAATTTTTGCGGCACGTCCAGCCAATCAAAGGGTTTCCGCAAAAGCGTTCCGGATTCAGAAAGCATTCCGCGATGGACGCCGCGTTTCGGCGGAGGCCCGATTCGGCAATTGCATCCCCGTCCAATCCGCTGGGCGCAATGGTTCGCATGCTTTTGCCGCAGGCGTCCGCCGGAGAAACGTTGAGTTCCGCTTTTCCGGATTTCCGAATGCCGCGATGCAGGCGCCCGCCTTGGTTCGTGCCGGACAAGACACCGTGCAAAAGGCGCTGTCGCCACGAACGGCGGCGCGGAAATCGCCGTCACAAAACCGGTCTGCATCTTCGCCGTGCACTCCGGAATCGTCCGGCGTGGTTTTCGCACACGCCCTTCTCTCCGCAGGCAACAAAAAGCGGAACATCCCGTAAGGGCGGGATGTTCCGCGGTACCACCTTGCTTGCGCGTCAAAACGCGCGTCTCTGCGCGCTGTACGGGGCGCACCCCGGCGGACTACTCCATTCACCCGCCTGTCTCCCGGGCGACCTTCTCTGCTTGCGCAACAAACGGTCTTGCAGCCGGCGAACCGTTCTCTCTGGGAAGCGATGTTGCAGATACTCCTCCCGGTCATGGACACATTCATGTTGTCCCGGGCAATTCCAAGACCTTGCCCGAAGCGTTACAGGCATTATAACAGATTTTTCCGCCTTCGTCAATGCAGTTTTGCCGCTGCATTTGGATTTTACAGCAATCAGAATTGGTTTCGAGGATCCTGGCTTCGCCGCGGGGTTTCCAAATCCTCCAAAAATTCGATCTCCAGCCGGTCAAAGGAAACGTCTTCCATAAAGTGATCCTTCGCAAAGGCCGTTCTGCGGAAATCTTCCATTTCATGGGCATGTTTGTTCAACCATACAGGCCGGGGAATGTCCCAGTCGCGGCAAGTTTCCGTCAGCGCTTCCTCAATCCCATCCCAGGCGCAAGCAACCGTCTCCTGCTTGACAACCCGATGTTTGTTTACCATGCGTATCCACAGCCGCGCCATCGTATCCCTCCATGCCGCAATTCCGCCCTCCGCGCACAGAGAGGCGATTCTCCCTGTATTGTATACCAGAAATGCGCTCCGGTCAAGAAAAATCCGCTGCTCGCCAGCTGATTGCGCTCCCAGGGACGCGTGACAGGCGGAGGTTTGCCGGTTCACGGCGCCGCCAGGGCGATTCGTGCCGCTTTCAGGAACGCGCGATCCGCCGCTTCCGCGACCGGGGCATCGCGGGGTTCATCTCGTCTTCCGGCATGCTCATGCCGAATGAACCCACTGCAAAATATCCACCGGTTCCCCATCCTGATACAACTCCACGTGCACATGACTGCCCATGGCAGATTCGCACATTGCCGTGGCGCCTGCCGCGGAGATTACGTCTCCTCTTTTTACCTTTTGCCCCACGCTTACAAGCTGTATGGTAGACAAAGAAGCATAGCGCGTCACCCATCCGTCGCCATGGTCGATTTCCACCACATAGCCAAACAACGCATCCTCATATGCGTCCGTCACCGTTCCATCCGCGGCCGCGCAAACCGCCTCTCCCGCCTGGCAGGCAATATCTACGCCGCCGTGGGTCTGCCATTGATTCAGCGTGTCCGACCACACCAGCGTATTGGGCGAAAATTCCTGGGCAACCACGCCCTGTACCGGCAAGACGAACTCCATTTGTGCGTCCGCGGCCTCCGGCTGCGCCGCCACCGCCATATCCTCCTGGATTTCAACCGGATTCGGCGCAATCAACTCGCTCTCCTGGACATTTTTCTCCTTCGCGCTTTGGCTGCGGTAGTTCACCGACGCCACGCCCAGCACGCACAACAGCGCGGCCAGCGCAGCGTAATATCCATATTTGCGCCACCCGGAACGCAATGCCGGCATATGCCGGGCAAAGGCGTCCAAGAATCCGCGCTTCTTTTTTCCGCCGTAAAACAGCTTTCCCTGCCCCAGCGCCAGGGAATTGTCCAACCAGGTCCACCTTGCCGCCATCCATTCACGCAGGCGGCTCCACAGGTCAAAAATCGTTTCCACAAACCGCATCAAAACAACCTCCCTCCCATGTCCTTCAGTATCGGACAGGGAAGGAGGCTCTATACACAATCTGGAAAAATTCTATCGCATGCGGCGCTGGTTGGAGGCCGGTCTGCGGCGTTGCGCCGCGCGCCGCCTGCTTTCGTATATGCGCCTGCGACGGCGATTGCGGCGAATCGTCCGGCGAATCCGAACGATGACCAGCAGCAATACCACCAGCAGCAGAATGACAATCCACATGCGCACCGCCGGCTTGTTCAAATCATCCAGGAACGGGAACAAATCGCGCAGCGAAATGGTTTGCGGCTGTTCCTCCACGGAACGGCTGGCCACCAGATATCCCGAAATGATCTCTCCTTCATCGGGCTGGAAGCGGAAATTGCCAATGATTTCGCCCTCCGTAATCGGCGCGGTGAGGTCGTCCGTAATTTCAATGGTTGTGCTTCCCACGAAGGCGTTCAGCGTGTTGGACATGTCTTGCGGGCTGTCCGTCAACACCAACCGGCTATAGTCCGTATTGCTCAGCTGCGCCAGTTTCAGGGAAAGCGTTCCTCCGTAGGGGTCGTTCTCCGCGGCGTTGGAAATCATGACGTCCGTCAGCTGAGACGACACCAAATCATACAGCGCAACAATTCCATATTGCGCATACCGCGTCCGGGCATAGTCAAACAGCTTTCGCGTGTCCAGCCATTTTTGATTTACGTCCTCCGGCGCGGTGCGCAGCACAACGGAAATTACCGTTCTTCCCTGAAAATCCGCCGCGCCCACGAAACATTGTCCGGCCGCATTGGTAAACCCGGTTTTTATGCCGATGCATTGGGGATAATAATATCCGGACGTGGAATCCATCATGGTCACGCGCGTCTGTACCTGCACCTGTCCCCGCGCAGACACATTCATGGTGTAGGATTTGCTGGCGACAATTTCCCGGAACACCTGGTTTTGCATCGCCGCACGGGTAATGCGGGCCAGATCCATGGCCGTCGTGTAATGGTTGTCCTCCGTGTATCCGTGCGCGTTGTTGAAATGGGTGCCCTCGCAACCCAGTTCCAGCGCGCGCTGATTCATTCTTTCCACAAACGCGGGAATCGAACCGCTCACCAGAACCGCTACGGCATTGGCGCCATCGTTGCCGGAGGCCAGCATCATGCCGTAAAGCAAATCCCGAAACGTCATCTGTTCGCCGGGGTTCACCGGCACCAGGGAACTTCCCTTTGGAATATCCGCCGCCTCCTGGGGAATCGTAATCACGGCATCCAAATCAATGCCGCTTTCCAGCCCCAGCAAAAGCGTCATGATTTTCGTGGTGCTGGCGGGATGCATGCGCACCCGCGCATCCTTGTCAAAGAGCGTTTCTCCGGTGTCGAAGTCCATTACCAGCGCGCTTTGGGCGTAAAGGTGCCCTTCTTCCAACGCCTGCGGCGCGTCTGCCGTCCAATCGGCGGGCGATACGGCCAGCGCGTTTCCCGCGAAAGCAAACAACATCAGGGCGACCAGCCAGATCGCCACCAATCTACGGCGCATTCGCATTCTTCCCTTCCATATTTTCCCAAGATCCCGTGCGAACAGGACAAAACAGGACAAAAAACGCCCTGATATTCGCGTGAAGACTGGATCTTTGTTATTATACCACCAAAATACGCCGTTTGTACAGTACTATGTAAAATCCTAACAATACAGGAGTCCGCCTTGCAATTGTAACATTTATGATATATAATAAGAACTGTGATTTGTGCGGCGTTTTTCGCCTTGCAGTATAGGACGCATGGAGGTCAGCATGGCAAAAAGAATTCTGATCGTCGATGACGAACCCTTGATTGTTAAGGGATTGAAATACTCTTTGGAATCCGATGGATATGAAACGGAATCCGCCCAGGACGGTGAGGAAGCCGTCACCAAATTTTTCGCCGGTCAATATGATCTGGTGCTTTTGGACGTGATGCTGCCCAAGCTGGACGGCATGGAAGTATGCCAGCGCATTCGCGAAAAAAGCAATACGCCCATCATCATGCTCACCGCCAAAGGCGACGACATGGACAAAATTTTGGGATTGGAATACGGCGCGGACGATTATATGACCAAGCCTTTCAACATTTTGGAGGTCAAGGCGCGCATCAAAACCATCTTCCGCCGCACCGCCATGTCTCAAAAGGACAGCGGACAGAAAATGATCGTGGTTCGGGATATGCAGTTGAATTTGAACAACCGGTCCGTCACCATCGCCGGCCGGGAGGTCAATCTCACTGCCAAGGAATTCGATCTTTTGCAGCTGTTTGCATCCAACCGCGGCAAGGTGTTCTCCCGGGAAAACCTGCTGGAAACGATTTGGAAGTACGACTATTTGGGCGATTTGCGCACCGTAGACGTGCACATCCGGCGTTTGCGCGAAAAGATCGAACGCGTGCCAAGCCAGCCCGAATATATCTTCACCAAGTGGGGAGTGGGCTACTATTTCACGGACAAGGATTAAAACCGTCTTCCATTCCATCCGTTCCAGAATTTTGATCGCCTATCTGCTGATCATCTCCATCGCCTTTTCCGCGGTGGCGTTTTCTCTGATTCAGCTGGTAGGCGAATATCTGTTTACCCAACGGGTGAAGGATGACCAACGGATTGCGGACAACCTTGCCGACCAGGTGGCCGATGCCTGCGCCGGCTTGAACGCAGCCGCCATGTATGACAGCGCGCTGTCCGCCAGCAGCGAAGAAGGCAGCCGCGTGCTGATTCTGGATCCATACGGCGTTGTGCAGGTGGATTCGGAATCGGTGCTCAACGGCAACCGTTTCCAAAACCGTCAAGCGCAGTCTGTGCTCAATGGCCAGGCGCGCGATTACGGCTTTTACGATACGGAAAGCACTTCCGGCCGTCTGCTTCAGGACGCATTTACCGCATATACAACCAGCGGCACCACCGGTCTGTACGCTTCCGCAATCAAGGCGGACGACGTTTTGCTGGGGGTGCTGGTATATATTTCCAACACCCGGGAAATCTATCTGAGTCTGAAACAAATTCAGGGGAAGACCGTCTTGTGGCTGGTCCTGGTGGCCACGGCGGCATTGATTTTGTGCATGTTCGTCATCCGCATGATCACCGTGCCCATTGGCGAATTGAACGAAGGAATTTCCCGCATGAGCGCCGGCGACCTGTCCGCGCGCGTTCGCGTTCGGGGAAAAACGGAATTTTCTCAATTGGCCGCCGCGTTCAATTCCATGTCCGAACGCATTGAACGCCAGGACAAGACCCGCAGTCAATTCGTCTCCAATGCCTCGCATGAATTAAAAACGCCGCTGAGCACCATGAAAATTCTGATGGAAACGCTCATCTATCAGGAACCCATGGACCCGGCCATGACAAAGGAGTTTTTGAAGGACTGCAACGCGGAAATCGACCGTCTGAACCGCATTGTCTCCGATTTGCTGACGCTGGCCAGCGTGGATTCCGGCAATGCGCAATTCAACCGGCAGGAACTGCGCCTGAAGGATTTGATTCTGGAACAGGCGCGCAGGCTTTCGCCCCTGGCGCGGGAACGCGGCATTGAACTGGAATGCTCCGTCAAGGATTCTGTGGAAGTCTCGGGCGACAGCTTCAAGCTGGCCCAAGTGATATATAACGTCATCGACAACGCTATCAAATACACGCCCAGGGGCGGTTCCGTTCGCGTAGATCTGTTCAGGCAGGGAAAAAAGGCCGTCATTCGCATCTCGGACACCGGAATCGGCATTCCCGCAGAGGATCTCCCGCACATTTTCGACCGGTTCTATCGCGTAGACAAGGCGCGATCCCGGGAAACGGGCGGCACCGGGTTGGGCTTGTCCATCGTAAAGCAAATTGTGCTGATGCATGACGGCGATATCACCGCCAGCAGCGTCGAAAACGAAGGCACCACCTTCACCATTGAACTGCCTGCGCTGGCAAAAAAGGCCGATTGATCGCCTTGACCCATACATCAGCGCCCAACAACAATTCTGCAAGGAGTTTGTGCATGCGCATTCGAATTTCCGCAATGCTGGTTGCGATTTGTCTCGTGCTCGCGGGCTGTGCCTATCGCTCGCCGGACCATTCCGGCCAGGACAAAATCATCTTGCCCGAGCCCACCTATGAGCAACAGGATGATTTTCAGGGTGAAACCGGCGATGAACGCGCAGCGGATTACATCCTGTATTACGCATCCGCGGACGGCACGTCCCTGAACGCCGCCAGCCGCGTCATATCCGTCGGCTACGGCGAAGATCTGCTGCGCCGCATCGTGGAAGAATTGTTGGAACCCGCCAGTGAGAATCTCATTTCCCCTGCTCCCAGCGAAACAAAGCTGCTTTCCTTGGAAAACGCCGGCGGACTGGTGACGGTAAACCTGTCCCTGGAGGCCATGAACACGCAAGACGAGGTCGCCACACTCACCATGGTGGCGGCCATCGCCAACACGCTTTTGCCCTTGTCCACCGTTGACGGGGTAAACGTGCTGGTAGACGAACGCCAGCTTTCGATTTGTTCCCTCCCCATTGGCGTAATCACAGAGCCCATCGGCAGCATCGCGGCCGCCTATGCCCAGGCGCAGGCGGATTCCTCCCGCCGAAAAGCCGGTTCCGGCGTTTCCCGCGCCGTTGCCCTATACTTTCCCGACAGCAGCGGAACATGGTTCGTTCCGGAAATTCGCGAAATTTCCATCGTTCAGGACGAACTTGCCAAGGTCCTGGTCGAGCAGCTGCAGGCCGGCCCCGCAACCATCCCCTGTGCCAGCGGGGCATTTCCCAACGATGTGGAATTCTTATCCGGAACGCCCGTTTTGCGCGTTTCCAACCTGGGCGAGCGCATTTTGGAAATTAACCTGAATTCTGCCGCATTTCCGGAATTCTCCGCCTCCGGCGCCATCTCTTGGGTTGCTGCAGGGGCGTTGACGCTCAGCGTCTGTTCTTCTTGTCCGGAAGTGGACGCCGTGCGCATCTGCATTGATGGAACGGCGGTGAAAGCCATTTGCTTTGGCGATGACAGCGTTGTTTTCCCCGACGGTTTTTATCGCACGGAGGATTTTCGCGCCATGGTGGGCAGCACCTGCACCCTGTATTTTCAAAATGACAGCGGTATGCTGCTGCAAGTTGAACGCGCGGTGTCCCGTGCCTCTGCGCAGGACCCCGGCGCGTTGCTTCGAAATTTGCTGAACGGCCCCATCGCCAGCGAACTTGAAGCACAATCCCCCTTTCCTCAAGGGATCACTTCCCGGGACCTCCTGGGCGTTCGCTTGAACGATGGAGTCGCTTCCATCAATTTGTCCTCGAATTTTTACCGACTTTGTCAAAACCTAACCGCCGACGAGGAACGCAACACGGTGTATTCCATGGTAAACACCCTGTGCGAGCTTCCCAACATCAACGGCGTGCGCATCTACGTAGAAGGGATTTCCGCAGAAACGCTTACGCAAAACATTTATCTGCGAAGCGTTCTGCTGCCCAATCTTGGCCTTTTCGCCCAATGATTACAGTTCAACGCGAATTTTTCGGGCTTTCATCCAGTCGTTTACCTGCATCAGGAAGGCAAGCATCTGCGGCCCTGCCATCAATTGTCCAAACCATGGCGCGTCCGCTGGATTCAGCGCAGACGCCGCAATGCGCTCCACCGCATCCTTGTCCAGCACCTGAAAGATGGGGGCCTTTGCATCCGAAAGCATTGCCCGCGTCCTGAGTCTCACCAGTTCCGTATAAACGGGGCTGCACGTCTTGGGATACGGGCTTTTTTTGCGCAGCAACAGTTCCTCCGGCAGCAATCCCTCCGCAGCTTTGCGCAAAATGCCCTTCTCCCGGCCGTCCAGGAATTTCATATCCCACGGAATATTGAACACATATTGCATCAGCCGCTCGTCCGAATAGGGCGTAAGCACGTTTATGCCCGCATGTTCGCACATGCGCACCGCTCGTTCCTGCAAATTCGGCATGAAGAAGCGGAAACACAGGGATTGCATGGTGCGCAAACAAGCGTTTTCCGCCGTATCCGACGCCAGGGTGGGCGCTTCTTCCACCGCGCGATTCAGCGTGTCCCGCACAAATTGCTTGAGCTGCAGTTTTTCCCGGATCTCCGGCCGAAGCACCGATTCCCGCAAATCCATGGAACCCGACCAGGGAAAGGCATCTTGGGAGAGCATTGTCGCATCCCGGAACCATGGATATCCGCCAAACACCTCGTCTCCGCATTCGCCGGACACCGTATCCCGGGAAAACGCGGCAATTTCATGGGAAAACAACATCAGCGAGGAATCCACGTCCGCCATGCCCGGGAAGCCCCTGGCCTCCGCCGCGGTTGGCAAGGCATCCGCCAGCGCATCCTGGGACAGCGTTACGAACACATGCTTCGTATTCAGCGCCCGCACCGCCATGCGCACGTAGGGCGTGTCCAGCGTCGGACGAAAGCGATTGGCCTGAAAATCCTCCGCATCCCCTTCATATTGCACGGAAAAACTCCGCAAACGCCCAATGCGCCGCTTGAGAAGCGCCGTCAGCACGGTGGAATCCAAGCCTCCGGAAAGCATGGCGCTGGGATGCAAAGGAGTAATTTCGTCAATCGCCCGCTCCAACATGGCGCGAACGTTCTCCGCAGTTTGATCGGCGCTCTCTTCGTGGGGCCGGGCCTCCAGCGCAAAATAACGGGTAATGCGCATTTCTCCCGCCCGCGCCACCAGGACGCAGCCCGGTTCCAATGAAAAAATGTCCCGATAGGGCGTCTTACCAGGCGTTCTTGCCGGTCCCAGGCCAAACAATTCCCTCGCTCCGGCCAAATCCACCACAGGTTCCGCGACTCCGGACAGCAAAATCGCATCCGGATGATCCGAAAACGCAAGGATGTCGCCCTTTTGCGCGTAAAACACCGGACGATCGCCAATTCTGTCCCGGCTTAAAACCAGGGCGTCTGCCTCGGCGTCCAAAACGGCCGTGAACACCGCGCCTTCCAAATGCCGCGGATAATCCTCATCCCACTTCCGGTATGCCGCCAGTACAATTTCCGCGCCCGTCGTATTGTTTTTCAACGAGAGCTGCTTGGTCAGTTCCCTGCGATTGCGGATTCGCCCCATTGCGCAGCCCAACAGCGTGCCGGCGGAAGCAATTTCCTCTGCGCAGAGCACCATTTTCCCCTTCACAATGTGCGGCGCATCGCAAATGCCCCGGCTTTTTTCCGGATACTCGCTGTGATATACACCAATCATATTCATGAATGCAATCCCACCCTTCTTCCAACATTCTATGTGCCGCCGAACGCCCGAATGAACCGAAATTCTCATCTTTCAGTTGAAGAAATCGGGATTTTTTGTTATAATAATGTTCGATCAACAAATCGGAGGAATTTGCATGCGATTGACCATCCTGGGCAACAACGGCCCCTTCCCGGGCGCAAAGGGCGCCTGTTCCGGATATCTGTTGGAAAGCGACAGCCGGGAAACCCGCCTGCTGATCGAATGCGGCAGCGGCGTGCTGGGTCGCCTTTTTTCCATCCTGCCGCCCCGGGATTTGACGGGCATTGTGCTGTCGCATTTGCATTTTGACCACATGAGCGACATGCTGCCCATGCAATATGCTCTGCAAAAACAGCCTCCTTTGCGAAATCTGCCCGTATTCGCTCCGGAATCTCCGGCGCAAACGCGCGCTTTGCTGGATTGTCCCTGGATGGACCTTTTGCCCGCAAAAGATGCCGTTTTGGGGGAAATGGCGCTGCGCTTTATTCCTGCAATTCACCCGGTAGAGGGCGTATGCCTGGCGGTGGAATGCGACGGGGCGCGGATGGTGTTCACCGGCGATACCAATGAAAACCCGCTGCTGGAACTGTTCGCGGATGGCGCCAGCCTCATCCTGGCGGACGCCGGGCTGAACGACCATGATTGGACGCCCCAGGCGCCTCATCTTTCCGCCGCCCTGTGCGGGAAACTCGCCGCATCCTGCCGGGCAAAAAAACTGCTTTTGACCCACATCAATCCGTTGTACGACGCTGAAGCGCTGCTGGCGGAAGCCCAACGTTTCTTTCCTGGCGCGGAAATTGCCCGGCCAGGCGCGCGCTATGTCCTATGACCTTTCCGTTTCCCGCTGCGGGCTGGTCACGCGCATGCTGCGGGTGCGGCCGCTGGCGGCCTTTGCCATCTGCACGCTGATGGGAGCGCTATTGGCTCTGCAAGCAAATCTGCCCTGCACGCCGCTTGTCGCATCCTTTGCGCTTCTGATTCTGGGCTGCGCCATTTCCAAGGCCGCAGGTTGGCGCGGCGCCGTGGCAATGTTGGTTGCGAGCGGCCTGTTTCTGGGGTCTGGTCTGGTAACCTTGCGCCTGCAAGCGCGCCCTGACCTGGAAAACCGCTATGACGTGGCCATCTCCGGAACGTTGCAGGGGATCTTCCAGTTGGATGGCCAGGAAAAGCGCCTGGTCTGCACGTTGGGCGACGTAACCATCGATGGACAACCCGAGGATTACAGCTTTCGATTGTACTTGCGGGGCGACATGGCTTCCTTGGCGGCCCTGGAAGCAGGACAGCGCATGAAGGCCGTCGGGCATGTATGGGCCGCCCAAGCCGGCAACAATCCTGATCAGTTTGACTTCGGCGAATTTCTGTGGCAAAACGGAATGGCCGGTTACGTCACGGCGAATGTTTCGGACGCAACCTTTGCGCCCGCTTCTCCCAGTTTCAGCCGTCTGCTTTGCAGGCTCCGCAAGACTGCCAGCAGGCGCGTGGAGGATTTGTTTCCACAAAACGCCGCCCTGGCCAAGGCGTTGATTTTGGGCGACCGCGACGACATGAACGAAGAATTGACACAGCAATTCCGTTCGTCCGGTGTGGCGCATTTGCTTGCGATTTCCGGCATGCACGTGTCCGTCCTGGCCTCCATGCTGGCGTTTGCGTTGGGAAGATTTCTGCCGCGAAAGCTGACGTTCGGGCTGGTGTTGGCATGTCTCATGGCCTATGGCGCGGTCATCGGATGGCGCGCGTCCATGTTGCGCGCCATTGCAATGTACGCCATCATGGGATACGCCCCCATTACCGGGCGCGCATCCGATCCCCTTACCCGCATTTCCGCCGCGTTTCTTTTGTTGTTCTTTCTGAACCCGCTGTCCATCGCCGACGCCGGCTTCGGCCTTTCTTTTTGCGCCAGCGGCGGAATTCTGTTGCTGTCCACGCCGCTGTACCGTGCGCTGCATCTGCGCCGTCTGCGCGGGCCATCCAACGGATTCACCCCGTTTTCCCGCCTCCGCAAATGGATTGCCGGCATGATCGCCGCCACGTTGGCCGCGCAGCTTGCCACCACGCCCCTGGTGTTGGCAAACTACGGCGCCATTCCCCTGTTTGCCACTGTCTCGAATCTGCTGGCAGTTCCCCTTACGCTGTTCGCCTATGGAATCGGCTTCACCGCCGCGCTGCTGTCATGCTTTCCACCCGTGGCGATTCCGTTGGCATGGATCTCGGATCATCTGTTGTCCGCATTGGTTTGGACGCTTGGAATTTGCGCCAAACTGCCCCTGAATACCCTGCGCATTTCCGCGCCGCCCTTTTGGGTTGGCGTGTTGTTCGGCGCATTGACGTTGCTGTGTTCGGATATCTGCGCCCTGTCCCGGCGCGTCAGAGCTTGGCTTCTGCTTTCTCTGCCCGGTTGCATCGCACTTTGCGCGCTGCTGGCATTTCTGGGAAGCCTTGGATGCAAGATCGTATTTTTGGATGCCGGCCAAGCGGATGCCGCCGTAATTTACGCCCAGGGCAACGCCTACATGATCGACGTGGGCGACATCCATACGCCTGCCGGCGATTATCTTTCCGGCAGCAACACCCGTCTGAACGCCGTCTTTCTCACCCATCCGCACGCAGACCACGCCGGAGGATTGGCATCGGTATTCTCCGCAACGATCCCGGAAACCCTGTACATTCCCGCAGGCTGGTACGGCACAGACGCCGATGAAGGCATTGACGAAACCATCGCACTGGCTGAAGACATGGGCGTCTCGGTGATAGAACTCAGCGCAGGCGACGTCGTTCCCCTTTCCCGGGAGGTATCCGCCACGGTATTGCATCCGGAGGATGGCGCCGAATACACGGACGCCAACGAACTTTCCATGGTGCTGTATGTGGAATACGGGCAAAGTTCGGCATTGTTTACCGGTGATCTTCCTCAAAGCGCCGAACCCGACGTGTTGCCTCGGGCAAGCGTGCTTAAAACGCCTCACCACGGCGCAAAAAATGCCGCCAGCCTGTGGATGGCTTGGAATGTCTCGCCCGCCATCGCCGTGATTTCCGTGGGACAAAATCAATATGGACATCCCGCCGAAGAAACCCTGAACCGCCTGCAAGACGTGGGCGCAAAGATTTTCCGCACGGATCGGGACGGCGCGATTACGCTGCGCCTTCTGAAAAACGGCGGCATTATCGCCCGAACGGAGGTAGCGTCATGACATGGATGGAATTTTCCCGCGCGGTTGACAGCGGAAATATTCAACCCGTTTATCTGTTTACCGGTCCGGAGGCATATGGCAAACGAGAAGCCATGGAAAAACTACAGGCCGCACTGTTGCCCAGCGGACTGGAAATGCTGAACTTTTCGGTGTTGGAGGATGCTACTGCGGAAAAGATCCTGGACGCCGTCGAAACCATGCCCATGATGTGCGCCCGGCGTCTGGTAGAGGTTCGGGACTGGGCGCCCTTGTTTTCCGGAAAATCCAAAAATGAAGATGCGGAAGTGCAGAAAATTCTGCAATGGCTGAAATCGCCGTCCCCTACCTGCGTGTTGGTGTTGAATACCAGGAACGATCCGGACAACAAAAAGCGTTTGACAAAGGCCCTTTCCGAACAGGGAGCGCGCGTAGAGTTCGCATTGCTTGGCGATGCGGATCTGTACAAATGGGCCGCCGCTCGCGCAAAAGCGCTGGACTGCCAGGTTTCCCGAAAGGCCGTGGAAAAGCTGGCCCTGGCAGCCGGCCGGGATCGAACGCGTCTGGCGGGCGAAATTGACAAACTGTGCGCCTATGCGGGAAAAGGCCATGAGGTGCTTCCCGAACACGTGGACGCCATTGTGACGCCTTCCTTGGAATACAGCGTCTTTCAGCTCATGGACCAGCTGTTGAATGGGAAAATGGCAGAAGCGCAAGCCGCGCTGGATGCGTTGGTGATGGCGGGAGAAAGCCGCATTGGCATTCTCGCCATGCTCACCCGACAGCTGCGGAACCTGGCGCACACCCGTCTGGCCATGGACGAAAAACACCTGTCCGAAACGCAGCAACAATTGGGATTAAAGCCATATCCCGCCAGAATCGCCGAACGGCAGGCGCGCCTGCATCCTGCAACGGTATATACCTCGCTGTACACTGCCTGCGTTCAGGCAGACTTCGATATCAAGCGCGGCGCGCTGCGGGAGCAAGAAGCACTCAACGCGATTTTGATGAAAATATTCCTGGAGTTTTCCCGCAAACCTTGCAACCAAATCCCTTCCCCTCCCGTCAAATGATATAGCGGGAAATGGAGGGATGCATGAACATGAAAAGAAAGCTTGCAATTCTGTTGGCGGCTTTGATGTTGTTGTCGGCAGCCGCCTGTGCGGAAATGCCTTCCGATATTTCAGAGGCGCTCTTTGTGGCGGTCAAGCAAGCCGTGGTGGATATGGCAAACGGAGATTTCGAGCAGGCTGCATGTGATCTCACGTTTTCCGAGATCGGCCCCGCGGCAGAGGATCTTCAAACCTTTGCCAGCGGATTCACGATGCTGTCTTCAGACACGGTGCAAAGCGAAATATGCGTGGCCTATTGGAGCAACGACGGTTGGATGCTGGCCGTTCCCGTGATGGAACCCATTGATGGAGAAGTGGAAACGATGGTGTTTTCCTCCTTGGACGGAAAAACTCTGAGCGGTTGCTGTCTGATGTTGTGGAGCGAGGTAGAGGCTGCTTATGACATCAGCGAATACGTCCTTTGGAACCAGGAATACATTCCCGCACAGCTCATCATCATCGCGGACGGAACCAACTGATCCAAGTCATAACCACCCATTGAACGGGTGGTTTGACCAAGCCCTATCAGGGCTTCACTCCAGTGGCAGCCCTTGAAAGAGGGCGTCTAGAGGATGATCAATCACACGCTTTGCTTCGCAAATCCCCTTTCCGGGGATTCAAATTGCGTTCTATTCGCATTTGTACAATTACGACAGTTTTTTATTCCGGTTGGAGCCACGTTGTCCATGTGGCTCCATGCTTTTTGCGAAATCGGTTTCTTCTCCACCTCCGGTTCAACTGGGGGATTTATAACGCCGATTCGGCTTCCATCAAATTTTCGGGGCTGGTCATATGACCAGCCCCGA
>JAQXRL010000038.1 GCA_029218505.1 Eubacteriales bacterium
AATTCGCCTACGGGAGATATGTTATAGAGCATGGTTTTTTCGGGCATGTCCGGGCTCCTCCTTTTTGATTTATCAGGAATATAGCACCGTTCCAATGAACTGTCAAGAAAAGCACATTTTCTCAAATGGAAGATTTGCAACAAATGATGATGGATAAAAGCGTCGCTGCGTTGCCAAAATCGATTTTTCCCAATAGAAAAAACGTCTGTTGCTTGCGCGTTCAGACGTTTTTTCGAGATGTTTGGAATCAGGCGTTTGTCCTGTGCTCGCGGGACTGGGCGGTTTTCCAACCGGTAAGGCGGCAGAATTCCGGCCAGGCGAGATCTGCATAAAAGCGATGTCCCTCTGCGCCGACGACGTGCGCGCAGGCGTTGGATGCGCCGGCCGCAGCATAGTATTGTTGAACTATTTCGTACTGGCGATTGGCGGATTCCAACGGGAAGATTTCATCCTTGGCGCCGTTGACGATGATCAAGGGCCGGGGAGCAATCAACCCGCCCAAGTCCCCCATGTCAAAATGACGGAGAATTCCCGGAACATAGTTGCAGGAGCAGTGGTGCTGCATGCCGATCGACGCTTTATAGCCACAGAAGGCACAGGACGGCATGACGGCAGCAATGCGCTGATCCATGGCGGCGGCATAAATGCTCGCCGTTCCGCCGCCGGAATTGCCCATAATGGCGATGCGGCCTGCATCAATTTGCGGGAAATGCGCCGTTAAAACGTCAATGGTTCTGGAAATATCCCATACGCGCTCGCCCAACAGCGTCCGTCCCAGCAAGAGCGCCGCCATCGCGCTTTGGTAACAATCCGGGCCGTTGGGCGTTCCGCCGCATTCCCCAAATCCTCGCTGTTCCAAGGCCAAGGCAGCCCATCCGCGCGCGACAATTTGTCGCGCAAAATCCCGGTCTCCGCCGGAGATGGTTTCTGTATCTCCGGGAAATTTCGGCCTTCCCAAGGAAATGTGCATGCCCGTGGAATGACCTTGCAGGCACAGGATGACCGGAACGGGGACGGTGATTCCCGCAGGAACCAACAGGTGTGCGGCTGCCCGGTAATGTTCCTCCGTGGCAAATGTCATGCGGGTTTCCGTTACGCCGTTTTCCTCCCGCGTCCATTCAATGCACAGATCGTCGTCCACCCTGGAAAAAAAGGGCAGACCCAGCATCTCGCCCAGCGTATTCCGGGCGCGTTTCTGCCAAAGATCAAAGCGCTTACCGGCCTGCATTGCGCCGAGACGAGGCGAGTTGTCCATCAAAAAGGCATGCTGAAGCTGTGGGTCCATCGTTGCACCTCCTTGTGGGAAAATGGCTACATCCGCACTTTTACGACGATTTTGCGGGTAGCGCATGGTTGCTTGTCCGCCATTACGTTGGGTCGATGCGGCTCTCCGGGGAAGAAAACGATGCACTCTCCTTCCTGTAGCAAGATGTCTATGCCGGAAAGACCGTCGTACATGGCGGCGTCGTTCTCGTTCATGGGTTCCGTAGGCGGGACGTTGGCAGGCCATGTCCAGCCGAGAATCTCGCGCCCACGAACCAATACCTGGATGTCGGCATATTGCGCATGGGCTTCCCAGCGTTGGTTGGATGTTTCCAGCGTGTAATCCATGACCTTGGCGTACACCGCATCTCCGTCGATTTCTACGCTGCCACAGGGCAGTGCATTCAAATCCGTGGTTTGCAGAAAGCGGACGGCCTTTGAGAAGTTTTCACTCAGGGATGCATAGCGGGAGAGATCAGACAGTTTTTCGACAATCATAGGAACGCTCCATTCTTCACACAAGGTTTATTTTGCCCGGCGATAGCCGATGCTTTCCAAAAAGCGCATTACGCCTGCGTCTCCGGCGGCGTTTTGCTTGTATACGCCGGCATCTGCCAGCACTCGCGCACACTTTACGGCCAATTCCCGATGAATTACGGCCTCCGCTTCTGCGGGAGAAAGCGCGGTGCCTGTGCGGGAGGCAATGTCCTGGACCCATGCGTAATGCTTTGCCAGGGGAGAATCCGCTTCGGGCTGCTGCTCCAATGGACGTGCGCCGGTGAGGTAGTCCTTGAGCGCGTCCAGTTCCTTCAAAAGGCGCCCAGGCAGGATGAACAGCCCCATCACTTCGATCAGACCGATGTTTTCCTTCTTGATGTGATGTAAATCCTGATGGGGATGGAAGATGCCCAAAGGATGTTCCGGAGTGGTGCGGTTGTTGCGCAGCACCAGATCCAGCTTCCAACGACCGTCCTCGCGGCGCAAAATGGGCGTGACAGTGTTGTGCTTGGCGTCGGTTTCGGCAAGGATGTCGCATGCAGGGTCGGAGTAACACCGCCATGCGGCCAGCAGCTGATCTGCCAGGGTGATCAGGGCGTCCTTGTTTTCGCTGCGCAGGCGCAGACAGGTCATGGGCCAATCCGCTACGCAGGCATCAACGCCCGCTGCGGGAGACAACAGCGGAATGCGAACGCCCGCTTCATCCATTGGAAAGCGATAATTGCCGCCCTGAAAATGGTCGTGGGAAAGAATCGAACCGCCTACGATGGGCAGATCCGCATTGGATCCCAGGAAATAGTGGGGGAATTGTCCAACGAAATCGAACAGCCGCAGAAAGGTGTCGTGGGAAATGCACATGGGAATGTGCTGGTCATTGAGGACGATGCAGTGTTCGTTGTAATAAAGGTATGGGGAATATTGCATGTGCCAGGGCATGCCGTTGAGAGTCAGCGGGATCATGCGGTGGTTTTGACGCGCGGGGAACCCGATTCTGCCCGCGTAGCCGGGATTTTCCGGGCACAGCATGCATTTGGGGTAACCGGTTTGTTTCTGAGCGCGCTGCGCGGCGATGTCCTTGGGGTCCTTTTCCGGCTTGGAGAGGTTGATGGTGATTTCCAGCGTTCCGGCAGGAGATTCTTCCAGAAAGCGGGCATTCTGGGCAATGCGGTCCACCTTAATATAATCCGCATCCCGGCACAATTGATAAAAATACGCCGTGGCGGCTTCCGGCCCCTGGGTGTCGTAAATGCGGAAAAACTTTTCGCGCACCATGGCGGGATGGGGCGTGAGTTCCCCCATCAGACGGGCGGAAAACAGATCGCGGCGTTCGCCGCTGTCCTGGATAATTCCCCGGGCCACGGCGATATCGCACAGGGCCGATAAATACTTTGTGGCGGTTTCCGGAATGGCCTCCGGTGTGTAACAGATCTCTTCCGGCGCATCCATGTGCAGGATGTCCATCAATCGATTCAGCGTGTATTTTCTGTCCTGTGCTTCCACCAGTCCCTTGGCCTGGGCGAAATCCAGCAGACGATACAAAAGTTCCGTGGCGCTGTTTCCCATGGGTAAAACGCTCCCTTCGATGTACCGAGTCGCATGGCGAATATTTCCGCCAATCCCTTGTATCATGCCACGAATCGCGCGGCTTGTCAAGAAAAAAGCAGCGCGTGCGCGCTGTATATAGAAAAATTACAGGCAAGTCATAACCACCCGTTCTACGGGTGGTTATGACTTTACACCAAACCGATGCTGTAAATATCTCAATCTCACAGGTCGGTTGGGTATCAGGCGATTATGCAAGATTGGAGGAAATTACATGAACCATTTCTGGACACGCATTACCAAAGAGCTTGCTGTCTGCACAGATTTCATCAATGTACATAGCTTACCAGACCACGGGTGTTAAGCAAGCTCTTAATGCAAAGAAATTTGTTTTTTCTCATGGACAATACACGCCACCAACTGCGTTTTTACGCCGCGAAGGTATGAATAGCTAAGGATGGAAACAAATTCCCGGTTGGTGGGCGTTTGTCGTTTCATCAAAAAACGCTAGCTAATTGGCTGGCGTATGGCTTCGATCATGACCGTTCAAAAGCTACATGGTAGTCACTGCATACTATGTTAACTTGCTTGGTCACCTGGATGATGGTTCCGCAATGTGCGCAAACGTATTTGATACTGCGATTATTGCTATTGGTGCATCATATATTGACTATGAGCATTATTCCGTTGCTGTAATCCTCCTCATCGTCTGCCTTTTTCTTGATTTCGATGGCAATTTTGAGGCAGACTGTAAAACCATCCATCCTGGGCTGTTGGGCTAGCCATTCGGTTGTTTATTTCGGCAGCATTGTTACTGCCCAACCATACTTAGGATGATGCTTGATGTGAAGGCCGTGGGCTTCAGCAGTATCCTTGAGCTTTTTGTTGTGGTAGTAGTCGTTATTGCTTACGTCCTTAATGCCATGGGTGAGATTGTAGAGGTGCGCCATTTCATGGAGCATGGTCGCGCCACCTCGTTGATTGGGCGATTGATGTACTCGGCGGTGATATTGATCTCACGGCGCGCCTCGCCATCACCCTGCCAGATGAAAAGACATAGTTTACAAACTCTGGTAGAATGAAAGCTGCTGGACACCATTCTGAAAGGAGAGTAAACTATGTCCGAAAAGATTGTACAACGGAACGAGGAAGGAATCAAGGGGCAACTGAAAGAACTTGTGCGAGGAAGTATCGAAGAAATACTGAATGAGCTGCTGGAAGCTGAGGCGGAGAAGCAGATGCAGGCTGGGTGCTATGAACGCAGCGAGCAACGTCAGGGATATCGAAGTGGTTACTACAGTCGGAATCTCATGACGATGGCCGGAGAGGTTAAACTCCAGGTACCACGACATAAGGGAGTCACCTTCGAAACGGCGATTATTGAGCGCTATCGTCGGCGGGAATCCAGCGAGGAAGAAGCGCTTATGGAGATGTATCTGGCCGGAGTGTCGGTGCGCCGCGTCGAGGATATCACGGAAGCGCTTTGGGGCTGCAAGGTTTCTTCCTCCAC
>JAQXRL010000039.1 GCA_029218505.1 Eubacteriales bacterium
TGGTGGACCGCCAGGGACTCGAACCCTGGACACCCTGATTAAGAGTCAGGTGCTCTACCAACTGAGCTAGCGGTCCAAGTGGTGGAGCTAAGGGGACTTGAACCCCTGACCTCTACACTGCCAGTGTAGCGTACTAGCCAACTGTACTAATGCCCCACATGATCGTCTTGCCCCAGCATTCCGCCGGAACGAAAATTATTATAGCAGATTTCGCCGCATTTGTAAATGGTATTTTCCCGTTATTCTATGTAAAATTCATGAACATAAAATGGGTGCAGCAGCATCCTGCCGCATTCTCCGCAGAGCACCGAAAACAGCACGATTCTTGGTTTTACGGAACTCCAGTTGTACCAATCTGTTTTCTCATCTGCCGCGAACGCTCTCATATCACGTTCTTCACAAGACACAGCAACGGAACGGGCAGCCAACGCAGCGTCACACACGCAATCCTATTTTCTGGGTTCGCGCTTCTATGGACAATTCTCATCTTCCATAACCAAAAAACAGCGTCCGGCGCTTTTCACAATTCGTACCGCGCCATACACAGCTCGCAACGCCTGTTCCATTTCCATGACATCATCCTGAAGTGGAAACAGCGTGCGCGTTGCGTTGCCGTTTTTCAGCAAACAAATCGTGTCCACATGGTTCAATGCAAAATTCGGATCATGCATCGCCACCATCACCGCCTTCTTTTGCTCCTTCGCAATGCGCTTTAGCAGCGCCAGCATCTTATGCCGGTTTCCAAAATCCAATGCGCTATCCGCCTCGTCCAGCAGCATTACCGGCGCATCCTGCAATAACGTTCTGGCCAGCAGGCACAACTGGCGCTGCCCTTCCGAAACGCTCGCATAGTCCTCGTCCGCCAAGTGCAAAATGCCTGCGTCCGAAAGCGCCGCCATGGCGCGACTTTTCTCCGCTTTGCCCGGCGACTGAAGCATTCCCAGCCGGCAATTCGCCCCCATAAGAACCATCTCCAGCACCGTTACGCCATGATGCAAACTGGCCCGCTGGGGAATCCATGCCACATATTGCGCCCTTTTCTTCTCATGGAAATACAAATATTGTTTCCCCAAAATACGGCATTCGCCCCCGCAAATCGGGATCAATCCACACAACGCGCGAAGCAACGTGGTCTTTCCCGAGCCATTCAAGCCCATCAGCGCTGTCACCTGACCGGCTTCCAAGCCCATGGAAATGTCTTTCAAAATCTCCCTGCCAGACAATCGAACGCAGATTGACTTGGCCTCCAGCAAACTCATCGCCTCCGCCACCTTTCCGCCGTCATCAGATAGATCAGGAACGGAACGCCAATCAGCGTGGTGAGAATACTGATGGGCATTTCGGACGTATGCAGCGATCTTGCAAGGCAGTCCGCCAGCGTCAGCAGGATTGCCCCCAACAATCCGCCCAGCACACCGCTGGAAAATGAGCGCTTCCCCAGCAGCAACGCTGCGCAATGGGGAGCAATCAATCCCACAAACGAAATCAGTCCCGTCACCGCCACTGAAGCGGACACCATGACCGTGGACAGCGCCAAAGCCGCGCCTCTTACCCAATGCAATCGCACGCCCAAAGATCGGCTCTCGTCATCCTCCAGAGCCAACATGGCAATCTGTCTCCGCAGGAGCGTCACTCCCACCATTCCAAACGCCATTCCGGGCAGCGCAACCCATAGTTTTTCCGCCGTTACGCCCCCCAAACTCCCCATGGTCCAAAACTCGATGGTCTGAAGCTGATGCGCATAATCCGCGAAATACTTGATCAGCATCAAAATCGCCCGGGCCGCCGCGGAAAGAATCATGCCGGAAAGCACATATCCCGCCACATTCCGCATGCCTGTGCTCCGCACCAACAGCAACACCAGCCCCAGCGCCAATATGCTGCCCGCAAAGGCTCCTCCGGCCACGCTCCAAACGCCGCCGCCCAGCACAATGGCAATCGCCGCGCCCAGGTTTGCGCCGCTGGCCACGCCGATCACGTCCGGGGACGCCAGAGGATTGCGAAACACCCCCTGGTACACGCTTCCCGCCATTCCCAGGCAGAATCCACTGGCCATTCCCATCATCGCCCTCGGAAGCCGCAACGTATACAGCACTTTCTGTTCCATGCCTCCGTTGTCTGCGGAAAACAGCAGCGCAGGAATCTTTGCCGGTGAAATCGGATATTTCCCCACGCATACGGACAGCACAAAAGCTGACGCCGCCATCAGCAGCGTCAGCGCAAAGCAAATCTTTTCCCGTCTTTTCATCATGAATGATCCGCTGCGTCTTCCGGCGCAAAACCATAAAACGTTTGATAAAAATCCGACACCTGTTGTTTCAGCGCTTCTTCGGAATACAAATCCCCATGCAGCACATGCAACGTCCACAAAACGCCCAAAATTCCCGACGGCGTTGGAGAATCCCACGCTTCATATTCGCTGGGCATGGCATACACCCGCCGGTTCTGCACTGCATCCAAGGCAGCCAGTTGGGCGTCTCCCAACAAATCCTCCGCCGTATATGCCGCCTCCGAAGGGATCAACAGAAAATCCGGATTCAAGGCCAGCAATTGTTCGTAAGATACTTCCGTCCAGGTAGTTCCTTCCAGCGATTCCGCCGCATTTTCGCCGCCGGCCGCTGCAATCAATGTGGACTGATACATTCCGCCTGGCGCGCAGGTCAGGTAACTGGAATTGCCCAGCATCAGCGCCGTAGGCCGATCCGCGCCCGCCGCAAGCACTTCCGCTTGATTCAGCACTTCCCCATATTTGTCCACCAGTGCTGCGGCCGCTTCCTCCGCATTCAGCGCCTGGCCAAGAAGCGTCAGCATATCCGACAGCTGTTCATGGCTTTCAGGATACACCAGAATTACATGGATGCCCAGTTTTTCCAGGGTTTCCGCTTGATCCGCCAGTTTTTTGGGCAAAATCACCAAATCCGGTTCCGCCGCAACGCAGGCTTCCAAATCGAACGCCTTCGCGCTGCCCACGTTTGGGAGTTCCATCAGTTCCGGCGCCGCCAGCGCATAAATGTTGCGCTTCTGCGCGCCAGTTTCAATGGCTACCAACCGATCCTTCAACCCCAAAGCAATGCACGCGGAAGTTGAAATGTAATATCCGCTGACAACGCGCTGGGGTTCCGCCTCCAGCACCACTTCTCTGCCCGCCTGATCCGTCAGCGTTCTTGGGTATTCTTCCGCCAACACGCCGCAGGAGGACAGAACCAGCACGAAAATCAGCAAAGCACACAACCGTTTTCGCAAACCATCCACTCCCCTTTTCCAAAGAAAGCTGTGCGGTTTCCTCCGCACAACCGCGCATGTTCTCTCTTCACAGGCGTCGCGGAGGAATGCCCTATCAGTATATATGCTTTCCAATCCAAAATCAACCCCCCAAAGGCTCTGCTCTTTTCGACAATATTCAGAAGTTTCTTGCTGCACCATTGACAGATCGGCTCAGAAAAGCTACAATTAGCATAGATTCGAAATGTATACGTAATTGGAGGCTGAACAGATTATGAAACAAGGATACAGGCGCGATGGCAAGGCAATGGCAATAGTGCGCTTTTTCATGGGGTTGCTCTGTTTGCTGATCGTCCTGCTCTTTGCTTATTTGTTTCTAAACCGCGATTACACAAGCAAATTGGAAAACCCCGATCAGGTTGTTCGCGCATATCTTCCCGAAGCCGGCGAAACCCTGACGCCGTTCAACAGCGCGGAGCCTACTTCCCCGGGCAACACAATCGTTCCCGCGCAAAGCGCGATTCCAACCACTGCCGCACCGGCGACAGGATTTGGCGTGGATCTTTCCAATACCGCAAGCGCGACTGTTACGGCAACAGCAACGCCGACGCCCACGCCCACGCCGACGCCTGTGCCCACGCCAACGCCGGAACCCACGCCGGAACCCACCATCATTCCCGACAATCTGTTGGCAAAGCGCAAGGGGAGGGATTCTCTGCCGGCCAACGCGCAAAATGGCGTTGCGGGAATTTCCAAGGCCTACGTTTCCGTTCCCAACGGGTATAAGGTTCTGGAGGTTTGCGGCTACGCTTATATCGATTCCGCCGCTTTTGATGCCTCTGACGTAGAAACCTATCTGGTCGTCACCCAGGAATCTACCGGCATGTACAGCGCCTATGACGCGGCCAACGTGGATGGAATTTCCGGCAAAACCCACATTACTGCCTGCACCAACGCTTCCAAGGCCGATTTCCAGGTGTTCTTCAATGTAAACGACTACCCGGACGGCGTGTATTCTCTGGGCGTCGTGGTCGGCCACAAACAGGACGGCAAGAACGTATACAATTACTTCCCCGTGAACGGCGCTTCTTTCACGGTGTTGAACCACGAAATCGTTACCGTCGTCGGCGCGGAAAACAGCACAGATGGAGATGTCGGCTGACGTCCGCATTCTGAATTTTCGCCCGTTTGTCTCCGCAAAGGCTTCTCTTTCCCATCATGAAAGAGAAGCCTTTTTGTATCAAGAAAACCCCACGTTCGGCGTGGAGTTCAGTAGAGCTTAAGCGGTGAATAAGAAAGAAAAACTTCTTTTGCGAGCATGGTGATGCGGTCTGGCAACTGCACGACGAAAAGCAAAAGACCGTATCTGCAAAATCCCCTCCCCGACACCAGTTGGACGAAGAGAAGTTGGAAGATCCGATGACGATGTTTGGGAAGAACGATGCTCCTTTTCATGGTGGCAAGGAAGAGAAAGACCCGTCTTGGACGGGCGGTGAGGGATAAGCCTGCGCAGAGGCCAGAGCGTCTATGCGCCTGCCGAGGGCTTTGCCCGCACATGCAAAATCCCCGGTTTCGCCGGGGGATCATTATTTCATGGCGTCCATGGCGCATTTTCGGTAGATGTGCAGTGCGGAAGGCATGGCCACGGCGTTCAACAAGGCGACGTCTGCCGCCTGCAGATCTGCAGGAGCGCCTTCGCAATGCAGCAAAACGCCATGCATCCGCCAGACGAGGTGGGTAAAGGTGTGCGCGGCGGGCGGGAGTTCCTGCAATTGTCTTGGCGCGAGAAAGCCTGCCCGGGTCATTTCCCCAAGCAGCGCGTCCGGTGCAAACCAGGGCTCCAGCGTGGGGAATTCCCACAGGCCGCCCAGAAGCCCGCGGGACGGACGCTGCCGAATGAGCACCTTGCCATTCAGCAAAACCACGAGAACGGTGCGCTGAATTTCCCGTCGAAGCGGCTTGGGCGCCTTTTCGGGGAAATCCTCTGGCGTGCCGCTTTGCCCTGCCGCGCAAGAGCCGAAGATTGGGCAGATGCCGCATTTGGGAGATCGCGGCAGGCATATGGTAGCGCCCAAATCCATCAGTGCCTGGTTAAAATCGCCGGGCCGGTCTTGGCTCACGTGTGCCAAAGCCTCTGGGTACAGATCGGCAGGGGATGCGAGCGGTTCTCTGCGGCCGATTACCCGGGAGAAAACGCGCGCTAGGTTGGCATCCAGGGCGGGAACAGCTTCCCCAAAGGCGATGGAAGCCACGGAACAAGCGGCATATGCGCCAACGCCGGGCAATTGCCGCAACTGCTCCGCACTGGGCGGCAGCTTTCCGTTCCACTGACGGACGATGATCTTTGCCGCCTTGTGCAGATTGCGGGCGCGGGCGTAATATCCCAAGCCTTCCCAAGCCTTCAGAACATCTTCCTCCGGGGCTTGCGCCAAGTCAAAAACCGTTGGAAAACGGGCGAGAAAGTCTGCATAACGGCGGCTGACGGTTTCCGCACGGGTTTGTTGGAGCATGATTTCACTGACCCAGATGCGGTATGGATCCGTCTCGTGCCGCCAAGGCAGATCGCGTTTGTTTTCGTCGTACCAGCGAAGCATCTCATCGGAAAATGTCATGGAACGATTCCTTTCGTTGCACAGGGGGAATTGCAGAAAAATGGCCGCGATGTCGATGCAATCGGCGGCCATTTGCGAATGCGCAGGGTGTTTTTTCAGCAGATTTATTCGTGCAGGCAAGCGGCGGTGGAGGTGCCCAAGATGGTTTGCGCTTCTGCCCATACCTGCTTGAGCCGGGTATAATCCGCATAGCTCATGCCTTCAGGCTGGCTTTCCAGCCATTGTCCCACGGCCAGCGTGTGGTATTCATAAGTGCCGTCGCCGTTGTCCAGGCGCCATACATAGGTGGGAATGTAGCCCAGATTTTCAATGGCAAAACTGCCGTCTGCCTGTTCGTTGATCTCAAATTGCAGAATGATGCCCGAATCCGTATATTGATCCCGACGGTTGGAAATGAAATTTCCCGTGGCGCCAAGCACATAAGTCTTGTGGGTTTGGCCGTCCTGCTCCGTTTCCAGCACGATGAAGGGCTGAATGACATGAGGATTGTAGCCGATGACCACGTCCACGCCGACATCTGCCAGCGCCTTTGCGATGGTATATTGGGCGTTGCTGGGCGTGCGTTCAAACATTTTGCCCCAGCTGACATAGGCAATGATGACGTCCGCGCCGGCTTCTTTCGCGGCGGCGACATCCGACTTGCAGCTGGAATTGGAAATCCAATTGACGCCGTATTCAATGGCGGCTTTGTCCACGTCGCCTTCCTTGCCGCCCACAGAATCCGTGTAGTTCAGGAAAGCAACCCGGATTCCTTGAATATCCCGAATGACGGGGGTGCTCTTTTCCGCATTGGAGGTGGATGCGCCAATGTAATCCATGTTGTTGGCAATGCATTTTGCAATGGTATCCTGTACGCCGTTCCAGCCGCTGTCCAGCGTATGGTCGTTGGCCAGGGTAAGCATATCCACTCCGCATTGTTTCAGCGCGGCAATGAGACTGGAGGGCGTGCTGATATTGTCTGTTTGAAAACCGTAGGCCTTGGTGTCGCCCAGCGGGCCTTCCACGTCCGCAATGGTGTAATCCGCATTGCCCATGACGTCGGAAATCATGGAGAACATTTCCGAAAAATCATAGATACCGGCGTCTGCGTTGTATGCCGCCTCCAGCAGGGGTTCTTCCATGGCGATTTCGCCCAGAGAACGAATCGTCGCGCTGCGCGGAGTGGGCATGGGCGTGGGCGTTGGAACCGGCGTAGGGGTGGGCGTCGCCAGATTGATGGGCGCCGTTGGGGTTTCCACGCTGATTACGTTGTTTCCCGTGGGCTTTACCGCATCCGGCGCGGATTTGAATGAAGTGGAAAGCAAAATAATCAGCGCCAGAATCAGCGCCACCAGCGCGAACAGCACCGTTAACCCCAACGGGGTGATCCGATAATTGCCGATACGCAGTCCGTTTTTGTTCATCCGTAACACGTCCTTCCAAATGGGTGAGATGAGAAAACATATGCCTCTTCGACGGGGAAAACTGTTTCCCTTGCGGCGCACAGGTTCAAAACAAGGCGCCTCTGACCAGGACAGAATCTCATATTTCCGCTTGTTTGGCGATGGCGCTTCCGCGTCAAACAATTTTTCGAAAGACAGCGGCAAGCGGGTCAACGCGATAACAAATCACTTGTATTATAGCATAATTGAAAAAGGAATACAATGGTTTTGATATTGATTTCGATATTATTTCATCTCTGCAACAAAAAAGACAAAAAGTTGACGCGGCTTCGACAATGCGCCCGAAAAAGTCCATTCTTCGCGGATTTAATGTCAGTTTGTTCGATTGACATGTATCCTGCGATGGTGTATGCTTTCAGTGGTGTATTGTGTAGAAACGTGATCTATGGACGCGAAAGCGCCGTTGAGGTTAGAGGAGATTGGAAAATGGCGACGCATAAAATTGGAAACTTCAAATTCAACCTGTCCAAGAGAGGTTTTGCCTACCGCATCGGAGAAGGTGAAATCCACCGCATACTTTTTGGAAAGGCCGCCTCGGAAGAGTACGAGGAGGATTATGCCGCATACGACGATGACGCGGCCCAGGGATATGACGACGTGGAATATGCGGAGGATGAATACGAGGCAGACCGCCGCTATGCCCGCGACGATTATGACGAGGATTATGACCGGGATTATGACCGGGATGATGTGCAGCGGGACTACATTGACGAGGACGAAGGCGACCGCCCCGATGATTATCAGGACGACGAATATGAACAGGTTTCTCCATTCATGCAATATGTGGAGGAAAACGATTGGGTTACGCTGGTGCTGCTGGTGTTGTTGCCGCCGCTGGGCATCTATTTGCTGTGGCGCAGGAACGCGTTTGAAAGCATCATGCGCTATGCGCTTACGGGCCTGTCTGCCGCGTGGTGTCTGATTCTTCTGGTGCTGGTGTTTTCGTCCATATTCAGCGGCACCAGCGACACTACGACCGCGCAGCTTCCCAACACGTTGCCCTCCCTTGCGCCCACAGCTTCCGCAACGCCCAGCGCGTTGCCGGAGGAGTCCGCAATCGCGACGCAACCGGGCATTGATTTGGGATTGAAGACGAGCGCAGCACCCAGCGCTTCGCCTTCCGCGACGCCTTTGGCGGGCGCCGCGACTTCCTCCGTCGGCGATTTTACCGCCACGGGAGGCAACGATACCGCCGGGCTGGTGTATAGCCCGGCATCCGGCTTGTATTACCATTCCAACCGCGATTGTACGCGCATTCCTGCCGGCGTTTCCGTATCCACGGTAACGGTGGCGGTGGCGGAAAGCAGAAATCAGTATCGCTGTCCCACGTGCTATAACCTGGAAGTGTTTTATGCTACGGCAGGCGGTTCCAGCTATCATACCGACAAGAATTGTCAGAACATGCGCAATGCAGTGGAATATACGAAGGAAGCTGCGGAGGGCAGCGGCAAGACCGCTTGCGCAATCTGCATCCTGCACAATCCGACGACCACGACGGGCAGCACTGGAACCGCCGCGAACGTATCGGATGTGATCAAGAGCATCAACACGGATAAGAGTGGGATTACCGTTTACATGACCGACGGCGGTCAGAATTATCATAACAACGCTACCTGTCGCGGCATGCAAAATGCCAAGGCCGTTAGCTTGCTCACAGCGCTGAAGAGCGGAAAAACCGCTTGTACGACTTGTTTGCCCCAGGCAAGCAAGCAGGTGTATTGCACCCAGAATGGCGAAAACTATCATTCGAATGCGACTTGCCGCGGCATGCAAAATGCCAAGAAGGTGGATTTGGCGGTGGCGCTGGTGATGGGGAAGACCGCTTGCGCCACTTGCATGGGAACCGGCAGAGCCACAGCCACGCCCAACGCCAACAATGCCGCGCCCACGCCCACGCCGCGCACTTCCGGCGGACCTGAAGTGGAAAACGGGACGGTGTACGTATACGGAACCGCAAACGGAAAGTATTACCATACCTACCCGGTTTGCGGCGATATGACCAATGGGACCAGGGTGAAATTGAGCTTTGCCATTGCGCAGAAGCGCGAGCCGTGCCCGGTGTGCTGCAAGGGCGCCAACACCAAGGTATACGCCATGGAGGGCGGAACCTATTATCATTGTGATCCTACCTGTTCCGATATGCCTTCTGCCAGAGAGGGCACGTTGGCCGAGGCGTTGGCCTACGGCTACAAGCGCTGTCCCATCTGTTGGGAAAAGAAGGAAGAGATTGAACGGCAGGAAGCCGAGGATAAAAGCGGCATTGAGGTATACACGCTGGAAAACGGCCGCTATTATCACACCAAGAGCAATTGCAACGACATGCAGGGCGCGACCAAGGTAAAGCTGGGCGTCGCGCTGGCCATGGGCAAGGAACCCTGTCCGGAATGCGCGGACTTTGCGGATCGCACGGTGTATGCCGCCGTGGGAGAAACCTATTATCATTATGACAAGAATCATGCCGCAAACGGCGCAAAAGCCGGCACGCTGGCCGAGGCGCTGGTATATGGCTTCAAGGCCTGCCCGGATTGCGTGGAAGGCGCTGGAAAGGCCACGGCGACGCCCACGGCTTCCGGCACGCCCACGGCAGGGCCGACCAGTTCCAACACCTATCGGGACGGCACTTCCGGAAAAACCGTGTATGCCAGCGCCAACGGCACGTATTATCATTTGTCAAAGGCGTGTGCCGGAAACGATGCAGATGCTGTTACGCTGGAGAAGGCGCTGAATTACGGCAAGGTTCCCTGCCCGGACTGCGCAACCTACGCCAGCAGAACGGTGTATGCGAAAGTTGGCGAGCCGTATTACCATTACGAGAAAGCACATGCCGGGGACGGCGCCACCGGCGGCCAATTGGCGAAAGCGCTGGCCTTTGGGTTCAAGGCTTGTCCGGTATGCGTGGAAGGAACGCAAACCGCCACCGTTACGCCGGGAACGACGCTGGCGCCGGGCGTGACGGCCACGCCGACACCGGTTCCAGGGC
>JAQXRL010000040.1 GCA_029218505.1 Eubacteriales bacterium
TCACGCGGCGGCAGGACACGTCGTCGTCCGGATTGACCAGCACGCGCATGTAAGCGATCAAATCCTTGACCTCTTTGCGGTCATAAAACTTTGTGCCGCCATAGACGCGATATGGAATTCCTGCCCGAACGAAGGCTTCTTCCAACACACGGGACTGGGAGTTCGTGCGATACAACACGGCGATTTCTCCCTGTTTTTCCCCTTCCCGCACAATTTTTGCGGACATTTGCGCAATAAACGCCGCCTCGTCCCGCTCGTCCAGCGCGCGATACACGCCCAGTCGTTCGCCTTCCCCGGCCTCCGTCCACAGCACCTTTTCCTTGCGGCCCGTATTATGGGCAATCACCTGATTGGCAGCGTCCAGAATATTGCCGGTGGAACGGTAATTCTGTTCCAGCTTGACCACCTTGGCGTCGGCAAAGTCCTACTCAAAAACCAGAATGTTGCGAATGTCCGCGCCGCGCCATCCATAAATGGACTGATCGTCGTCTCCCACCACGCACAGATTGCGAGACCGGGAGGCCAGCAGCTTCACCAATTCATATTGTGCAGCGTTGGTGTCCTGATATTCATCCACCAGAATATAAGAAAACTTGTCCTGGTAGTATTGCAGCACCGGCGGATTGTCCGCCATCAGTTGCAGCGTCTTCACCAGCAGATCGTCAAAATCCAATGCGTTGTTGTCCTTCAACGTGCTTTCGTATCGTTGAAAGGCTTCCATCATTTTCTTTTCCCGAAAGGTTTTGTCGGATTCCTGAAACCATTCCTCCGGGGAAAGCAATCTGTTTTTCGCGTCCGAAATGACGGACTTCAGCATTCTTGGCGGATATTGCTTTTCGTCCATCTCCAACGCTTTCATGCATTGCTTGATTACGGCGTTTCGGTCGTCCTCGTCGTAAATGGTAAAGCTGCGCTTATAGCCCAACTTTTCAATGTCCCGGCGCAGAATTTTTGCGCAACAGGCGTGAAACGTGGAAATCCAGCAATCCTCCGCCGCGCTGCCCGCCAGGGCCAACACGCGCTCTTTCATTTCCTTGGCCGCCTTATTGGTAAAAGTAATGGCCAAAATCTTCCACGCAGGAACGCCGTTTTCCATCAAATGCGCCACGCGATAGGTAAGCACCCGGGTCTTTCCGCTGCCGGCCCCTGCCAGCACCAAAAGCGGCCCTTCCGTGTTTTCCACGGCAAGCCGCTGCATGGGGTTTAACGATGTAAGATCGATCATTCTTTTTGTTCCTTGCCGTATAACTTGTTCAGTATTTGCTCATATCCGCCCGCGCCATAATGTAAAGCGCGGTTTACCCGCCCGATTGTCGCCGTGGATGCGCCGGTCTTTTCCACAATTTCGGTATAGGTGATTCCTGCACGCAACAGACGCGCTACGGCCAGGCGCTGGGATAAATCCCGCACCTCTCGCACCGTGCACAAGTCTTCCAGCACTCGGTAACTCTCGTCTTCGTCGTCCAGAGACAGCAAAGCCCGAACCAATTCATCGGTAAGTTCACTTTGCAGTTTGGATGTGGCCATCGTGCGCCTCCCGTTACGCTTTAACGCGCTAATATAATAACATTATAGCCGGAATTTCTCTTCCCGTCAAGAAAAAAAAAGGGAAACGAACGAGGAACACGAAAAAATCAAACGTGAAAACCCTGAATGTATTTTGTAAAAATTTATTCTTCCCGCAAAGCGCTGGTCAATTCCCGCAACAGACTTTGCACGCTGCTGGAATACTGGCTTTGCGCAACCGAGTCCACAATTTTCAAAGAATCCTGCAACAAATAATCTGCCGAAACCTCCAATGCGTTGGCCAATGATACAAGCGTCTCTAGACTGGATTTCCGGGAGCCGCGCTCGATATGCCCCAAGAATGACAAGGAAATGCCGGCTTTTTCGGAAAGCTGATCCTGTGTCATTTGCATGAGCTTCCGTTGCTTTCGTATGCGCATACCCAACGCGACGTAGTCCATGCTATTTGCACCTCACATATTGCTTCATATTATTATTATACGTCTGTTCAAAGTGAATTAGAATTGTCCATAAGCAAATTATAATTCTTATAGAAGCATTCTTGGCTTTTGCAGGAAATTGAACAATGCATATTGTCATCGGGGCGGAAAAGATGGTATAATAGTATTTGAAGGCATGAAATGAAGAAAGAAAAGGAGCGCTTCGACGCAAAAGAGCATGGAAACGCGCAAACAAAGAGGGACTGTCATTGAAAAAAGCAAAGCATTTGAAACGCAAAATTCCATGGCCTTTGGCTTGGTTGACACAAATTGCCGCGCTGGCGGCGCTGGGGTTTGTCCTGGCATTTTCGGTGTATCTGGGGCCGGTGGCCTATGGCATAACCCAATGGCTGCTGATGCCTTTGGCCGGCCTTTTTTCGGCATATTGGGTTACCATGCGCGGCCTTTCCAATTATGCGGCATGGATTGCGCCGCCCGTGGCGATGTGGTTCACACATTTTATGAGTTACGCGTATTCCCCGGAAATGGGACCGATCCTGCTGTGCGCATTCGTCTCCATTGTGGGAGCCGCGGCCGGAGAGGTACGAATTCAACAAGGGCGCTTGCGGAACGGAAGCAAGGCGAGCGAAGGGAGCAAAAACCATGGAGAAAGATCTAATCCTCACCTGTGACGCCGGAACAACCGGCTGTAAGTGTACCATCTTTAACACCCAGGGATACACGCTTAGCTCCGTGCGGCGCTCTTATGACACGATTTATCCCCGGCCAAACTGGTCGGAACAAAACATGGACGCCATCCTGGAAGGCGTATATTCGGGAATTCGGGAGCTGCTGGAACAGGTCGATCCGCACCGGATTGCCTGTGTGGGGCTTTCGGGATCCATGAACGGTTGCATTCCCGTAGACGCGGAAGGAAAGGCGCTGCACGCCAATATCATTCATTCAGACTGCCGCGCGGAAGCGCAGGTAGAGGAAATTGCCCGGCGAATCTCCCCGGAAGACTTTTATCAACTGACAGGGAACCGGCTGGACACCCATTTTACCCTGCCAAAGATCCTGTGGATCAAGGAAAACCTTCCGGACGTATATCGGCGCACGCGCTGGTGGCTGAACACAAAGGACTATATTTACGGAAGATTGACGGGACGCTTCGGGTATACGGATTACTCGGATGCTTCGCTGACCATCGCGTTGGATATTCGCCGGCGCACCTGGTCCGAAGAATTGATTCGAGACACAGGCCTGGATATTCAGCGCATGCCGGTGATTCGTCCCGGCCACGATGTGCGCGGAAAGATCACCCGGGAAACGTATCGCCTGACAGGGTTGATGCCCGGAACGCCGGTTGCCATCGGCGGAGGCGACGGACCTTGCTGCGCCAGAGGCGCAGGCGTGTTTGACGCAGGCAACGCATACACGAATATCGGTTCCAGCGCATGGGTGTCCCAATTGCTGAAAGAACCGGTCATGGATTCCAAGGCGCGCATTTTCAATTTCCTGGATATGGACGGTCAATCCTGCCATATTTGCGGCACGGTGCAATGCGGCGCGGCAGCCTTTAACTGGGCCATGGAAAACCTGTTCAACCGCGGGGAAAACAGCGGCATGGATATTTCCCGCTTTGAAAACATGGCGCGGCAAATTCAACCGGGTTCCGAAGGCGTCATGTTCCTGCCCACGCTGATGGGTTGGCGCACGCCGTATTGGGACGCAAATACCCGCGGCTGCCTGATGGGCTTTACGCTGTATCACGACAAGCGGCACATTGCCCGGGCGGTATATGAGGGCGTGGCCTACGCGTTGAACACTTGCGCCGAAATCATTGTAGAATGCGGCGCGCCCATGAACTCCATGATGCTCACCGGCGGCGGCGCCAGAAGCGGTCTTTGGCCGGATATGCTGGCGGCCATCTACGGCGTTCCCACCCGCGTACATCAATCCCCCGGAGAGGCGACTTCTCTGGGCGCCGCCATGGTAGCCGGCGTGGGCGTAGGAATTTTCGAAAGCTACGAAAAGGCGGCAAGCCTGGCGCGGGCGCGTTCCACCCACCCCGTAAACGCCCAATGGAACGCGGCGTATCGGAAATACTATCCTTTGTACGCCCAGATTTACGAACGCCTGCGGCCCATCAACGATGCCATCGCCGGCGTTCGGATAGGAGAGAAACCATGACGACTCCTCAGGATGACCTTCGCGTTTATTTTGCCCGGGTGCGACCGGTTTACTGCGAACTGTTCGCCATAGCGCATGCGATTCTGGGCAACTATGAGTTGGCGGAATATGCGGTGCAGCGAGCCATTTTGGATGGCTGGCAGCGCAGCCAGCATTTTACGGGAAAACTGGGCTTTCGGGAAGCACTGCGTTCCGACGTAAAGCGAATTGCTTATGCGGAAGCGCTGCTCCGGCGCAACGAACGCCCGGAATTCACATGGAACGGCCTGGCTCCGGACGCGATTGACGGAGCGGCAGACGAACCGTTCGCGCAACTTGCGGCCCAGGAATCCCCGGACGGACGGCGAATTCTGGCATTGCGATATGGCTGCGGATTTTTCCCGGCCGCCATCGCCCGATTGGTGGAAATGCCCGTGGGACAAGTGCGGCAGACCCTGTACCGGTTCGAAGGCAGGCTGCGCAGACGGCTGCGGGGATCCTGGCGGCACAAGGTGGAAGCATATTGCTTTCAAACCGTTCGGGAAGAATTCGCCCGCCCGGAATCCAATCTGCCCGACCCCGGCACCGTGTATCGCACCTTTCAGGTGGAAGCATCCCAAGCGGTGGTTCCCCATGGAAGACTGCGGAAATTCCTGTATTGTCTGGCCAGCGTAGCGCTCATCGCGCTGATGGGCGCGGTGTTTTGGCTGGCAGCCGTATTGGTGCAGGCTCCTATGCTGGAAGACAGCGAAAACACCATCGCCAATACCCCTGCGCCCGTGACGGCAAACCAGGAATCCGAATTGCCGACGGAACAGCTGCGCCCCGATGAATCGTTTTGACCCAGAACTTTACGGCGGACGCCTTGACAGGCATCCGCCGGTTTGTTACAATGTTTTTCACGAACAAACGCAAGCAAGGAGGATTGGTTTCATATGGCGATGATTCGCGAGGGACTAACCTTTGATGATGTTCTTCTGATTCCGCACAAGAGCGATGTCCTGCCCAAAGAAGTGGACACCTCTGTTGTGCTTAGCGGCAAGATCAAATTGCATATTCCGTTGCTTTCCGCCGCAATGGATACCGTGACAGACGCCCAGATGGCCATCGCAATCGCACGCGAAGGCGGACTGGGCGTGATTCATAAAAACATGTCCATTGAAGCTCAGGCCGCCCAGGTGGACAAAGTCAAGCGTTCCGAAAACGGCGTCATCACCGATCCGTTCTATCTTTCGCCGGAACACAAAATTTCCGACGCCCAGGAATTGATGTCCCGCTATCGCATTTCCGGCGTGCCCATTACCCAGAACGGCAAGCTGGTTGGCATTCTCACCAACCGCGATCTGCGCTTTGAAACCGATTATACCAAGAAGATTTCCGAGGCCATGACCAGCCAGAACCTGGTTACCGCGCCGGTAGGCACCACGCTGGAGGAAGCCAAGGCCATTCTGGCCAAGCACCGCATTGAAAAGCTGCCCATCGTGGACGAAAACTTCATGCTGCGCGGTCTGATCACCATCAAGGACATTCAAAAAAACAGCAAATATCCCAATTCCGCCAAGGACAGTCAAGGCCGTCTGTTGTGCGGCGCGGCTGTGGGCGTCACCAAGGACACCATGGAACGCGTCGCTGCCCTGGTTGCCGCAAAGGTGGACGTCATCGGCCTGGACACCGCCCACGGGCATTCTGCCGGCGTGTATACCATGGTGGAAAAAATCCGCGCGCAGTATCCAGATCTAGCGATAATTGCCGGAAACGTGGCCACTGCGGGCGCCACCCACGACCTGATTTCAGCAGGCGCGGACGTTGTCAAGGTGGGCATTGGTCCCGGCTCTATTTGCACCACCCGAATCATTGCGGGAATCGGCGTGCCGCAAATCACCGCCGTCATGGACTGTGCTGAAGAAGCTGACAAGTTTGGCAAATCCATCATCGCGGATGGCGGCATCAAATACTCCGGCGATATTCCCAAGGCCATTGCTGCCGGCGCCAGCGCCGTAATGCTGGGCAGTCTGCTGGCGGGCACGGAGGAAAGCCCCGGCGCAATGGAGATTTACCAGGGCCGTTCCTTCAAGGTGTACCGCGGCATGGGTTCCATGGCCGCCATGGCCGAAGGCAGCAAGGATCGCTATTTCCAGGAAGACGCGAAAAAGCTGGTACCTGAAGGCGTGGAAGGCCGCGTCCCATTCAAAGGGCCGCTTTCGGAAACCGTGTTCCAAATGATCGGCGGATTGCGCTCTTCCATGGGATATTGCGGCGCGCATACGATTCAGGAATTGCGTGAAACCGGCGAATTTATTCGCATTACCGGCGCCGGCCTTACGGAAAGTCATCCCCATGACATCAGCATCACAAAGGAAGCGCCCAACTATTCCATGCGCTCCAATATGTAATATTCCCTTTCGGACGCGAGCCTCTTCTCTCGCGTCCGAAAACTTTTTGTTGACAATTCCGCTGCAAAATTGTATAATGCACCATGGATTTTCGGAAAGGATGGTAAAAACAGACTGATGTATCGCAACTAACCAACGGTTATGAATTTCTGAAGGCGCCCTGCGGGACGTCTGTAATTTGTTGCCGTTTGGGAAGGTTGCAAGCCTGTTGTACTCCATCCATGCGGCACGCTCTTCCCATGGCGGCACGCGCATCTCTCATGCAAGAGGCGCAACGTTACCGCGAGCAATGGAAAAATTGCTCCGCCGGGACTCATGCAAAAATGGTTCCGGCTCGTTTACGGAAGGAGCGTGTTTTTTATGTCCCAATTGATCCTGGAAGCATCCCATCTAATCAAGACCTACGGCCTGCGCACCGTATTGGACGTGGACAGGCTGGAAATATACGATGGCGACCGCATTGGCCTAATTGGCGAAAACGGCGCGGGAAAATCTACGCTCATGGGAATTCTCGCAGGGGAAATCTCTCCAGACACAGGTTCCGTGCGCACGCTGGCAAACCTTTCGGTGATTCGCCAGACAGGCGACATCGCCGGCGACGTGTCCGATACCCGTCTGCGTTCAGAATTCGGCGTCTGTCCGGAGCACGAGGGGCTTTCCGGTGGCGAAAAAACCCGACGCCGCATTGCTTCCGCGCTGGAACACAAGGGCTGCCTGCTGCTTGCAGACGAGCCCACGACCGATCTGGACACCCAGGGCGTGGCATTGCTGGAAAAACGCTTGATCGCATATCCCGGAGCCGTCCTGCTGATTTCCCACGACAGGACGCTGCTGGACAACGTGTGCAATCGAATTCTGTGTCTGGAAGACGGCCGTCTTACTGCCTTTCCCGGGAACTACTCCGATTTTTTCGAACAGCGAAAACAACAGCGGGAATTTCAACAGTTTGAATACGAACAATACCGGCGGGAACAGTCCAGGCTCCAGCATGCCATTCAGCAAAAGATAGAACGTGCCGGGCAAGTGCACCTGCCAAACCGCATGGGCAACAGCGAGGCGCGGTTGCACAAGCGCTGCGTTTCTGCCTCCCAATCCCGCCAGCACGCCCAAAGAAAGGCGCTGGAAAGCCGGCTGAACCTGCTGGAGGAAAAACAGCGCCCGCGGAATGACCCGGAAATTCGCATGGCTTTGGGATCCAAAATCCCTGTCACCAGCAAAACGGCGCTGGAGGTTCGCGGCATGACCATTCGTTTCGGGAAACGCACGCTGCTTTCCGGCGCTTCCATGAGTCTGCCCACCGGATCCAAAACCGCCCTGCTTGGCCCCAACGGCTGCGGAAAAACCAGCCTGATTCGGCGCATTGTGGCGCAAGACCACGGCGTCAAACTGCGGCCGGGCGTGCGCATCGGTTGGTTTGATCAGGATCACGAAGGCACCTTGAACTTTGAAGCCAGCGCGCTGCAAAACACAATGGATTCCTGCGTCTATGATGAATCCACTGCCAGGACGGTATTGGCGCGGCTGAATCTTCGCGGTGACGACGTGTTCAAGCGTGTCGGAACGCTTTCCGGCGGCGAACGAGCCAAAATTGCCCTGGCCCGGCTCATGTTGTCGGATGCCAATCTGCTAATCCTGGATGAACCCACCAACCATCTGGATGTATTTACCATGTCCGCGCTGGAGGATGTTCTGTCGGACTATCAGGGAACACTGTTGTTTGTCAGCCATGACCGCACCTTTGTGGAACATGTGGCCGACAGGCTGGTGCTTTTTTCCGGAAATGCGCTGGAAACGTTCGAAGGCAACATGGAAGCATACCGCGCAAAAAAACAGACGATTCCGGACAAGGAAAAGGTACGTCTGGAAATCTCCACGTTGCAAATCCGCATGGCAACGCTGTCCAGCCGCATGGATGCTCCCAGAAAAGGAGACGACCCCTTGGCTTTGCGGGAAGAATTCTTTGCCCTGGCGGCAAAGGTGCGGGATTTGCAAAACACGCTTTCTTCGGAATGTGGTGGAAATGAAACGCATTTTCTGGTATAATAGAGGAGAAATCCAGGGAATTTCCCGTGGAAATCCGAACATTTTTCAAGCAACGCCAAAACGACATTCGCATATGAGGTGAATTTTCATGGCTAACTGTGCAATTGTGGGCATCAACTGGGGCGACGAAGGCAAGGGGCGCATGGTGGACTATTTTGCGGGGCAATACGACGTTGTGGTGCGCTATCAAGGCGGCAACAACGCCGGCCACACGGTGATCAACGAATATGGCAAGTTCGCGCTGAACCTGTTGCCTTCCGGCATTTTCCACAAAGGAACCGTGAACTTGCTGGGCGCCGGCACGGTGGTGGATTTGAAGCATCTGTGCAAGGAGATCGAGCACCTTCGGGAAGCGGGCGTGGAAGTTACGCCGGAGAACCTGAAGATTTCGGACCGCGCGACGATGGTTCTGCCCGTGCATCCCGCCCAGGATCGCTGGGAAGAAGAACGCCTGGGCAAGGATCACTTTGGTTCCACCTTGCGGGGCATCAGCCCTGTGTACGGGGATAAGTACATGAAGAAGGCCTTGCAAATGGGCGTTCTGAACCATCCCGAAGCGCTGCAAACATACCTTCGGCGCTTGCTGGATTGGAAAAATGAAGTCATCGTGAAGGGATATAACCAGCACAAGATCGATTTTGACGAGACGATGGAATGGATTGAAAAATACGGTTCCCGGCTCAAGCCGTATCTGTGCGATGCGGGAGAACTGCTGGAAGTTGCTACTTCTTCCGGAAAATCCGTTATGTTTGAGGCGCAGTTGGGCGCATTGAGGGACATTAACTACGGCATTTATCCCTTCACGTCCTCTTCTTCTCCCCTGGCGGCGGAAGCGCCGGTGGGCTGCGGCTTGCCGTCCATCAAGGTGGATGAAGTGGTTGGCGTCACCAAGGCGTACTCTACCTGCGTAGGCGAAGGCCCCTTTGTGGGCGAACTGCATGGCGACGCAGCATTTCAGCTGCGGGAAGCCGGCGGCGAATATGGCGCCGCAACGGGACGCCCCCGCCGTGTCGCGTGGATGGATCTTGTGGCCACCCGTTACGGCGTGAAGCTGCAAGGCGCTACCGCGCTGGCGCTCACCAAGATGGACATTTTGTCCTATTTGGAGGAGATTCCCGTCTGCGTAAAATATGTGCTGGACGGAAAGGAAACGGATCGCTTCCCCTTCACCAACGATCTGTATCGCTGTCAATGTGTCTATGAGACGCTGCCCGGATGGAAATGCGACATCACGGAGGCGCGCAAATGGGAAGATCTGCCCAAAGCCGCACAGGATTACGTGACGTTTATCGAGGAACACGTCGGATGCCACATTCAGTACGTATCCGTAGGCCCGGAACGTGAACAGCTCATCATTCGCTGACGGAGGAAACGCACCGTGAAGGATACGTATGAAACGCCGCTGAACAGTCGCTACGCCAGTCGGGAGATGCAATATATTTTCTCTCCGGACAGAAAATTCACCACATGGCGCAAGCTTTGGGTGGCGCTGGCGGAAAGCGAAATGGAATTGGGGTTGCCCATCACGCAGGAACAGGTTGATGCGCTAAAGGCGCATGTGAACGACATCGATTACGATGCCGCCAGGCGCTTTGAGGAAAAGACGCGGCACGACGTCATGGCGCATGTGTTGGCATACGGTGAAGTTTGCCCCAATGCAAAGGGCATCATTCACTTGGGAGCCACTTCCTGCTATGTCACGGACAACGCAGACATTCTGATGCTTCGGGATGCGTTGACCTTGATTCGCAGCAAGCTTGTGGAAACCATGCGCCGGCTGCGGGCTTTCGCCATGGAACACAAGGATCAACCGACGCTGGGATATACCCATCTGCAGCCCGCGCAGCTGACGACGGTGGGCAAGCGCGCATGCCTATGGCTGCAGGATCTGATGATGGATCTGGACGAAGTGGAATTCGCCCTAAAATCCCTGAAACTGTTGGGAAACCGCGGCGCAACCGGCACGCAAATGAGTTTCAAGGCCCTGTTTAACGGCGATGGCGAGAAAATTGACGAATTGGAAAGGCGAATTGCCAGAAAGATGGGCATGGAAGCCGTGTTCGATGTGTCCGGGCAAACATATCCCCGAAAGCTGGATTCCCGAATTCTGGGCGCACTGTCCGGCATTTGCCAAAGCGCGTACAAATTTGCCCAGGATCTGCGGCTGTTGCAGTCCTTTCGGGAGATCGAAGAGCCCTTTGAAAAGAATCAAATCGGCTCTTCCGCCATGGCCTACAAGCGCAATCCCATGCGCAGCGAACGAATCTGCGCCTTGTCCCGGCATGTAATGGCCTTGTATCACGATGCCTGCGATACCGCCGCCACGCAATGGTTTGAACGGACGTTGGATGATAGCGCCAACCGCCGGCTTTCCCTGCCGGAAGCGTTTCTGTCGACGGACGCCGTGTTGGAATTGTACGCAAACGTCGCCTCCGGCATGGTGGTCTATCCGGCGATGATCATGAAGCGCATCAACGAAAATCTGCCCTTCATGGCCACGGAAAACATCATGATGGAGGCCGTGGAAAACGGCGGCGACCGCCAGGAAATTCATGAACGCATCCGCGTGCATTCTCAAGCCGCCGCGACACGCATGAAAATGGAAGGCCTGGAAAGCGACCTGATGGAGCGGATCGCCGCAGATCCAGCCATTCCTGTGGACGCGGAAGGGCTGAAGCATTTGTTGTCCCCGGAAAAATATACCGGCAGGGCCGCGGAGCAAACGGAGAAGTTCATCCTGGAATGCATTGATCCCATTCTGGCGCAGCATACGGCGCAAGAAATTGGAGATATTCGCATCTAGGAGGTCATGACCAGGCGCGGCTAGGGTTCATCCCTTCTTCTGGATGCAATTCTGTCCAAGCGTGGAGCCACATCGAAGATGTGGCTCCATGCTTTCGGCAAACAATCACACCCCATTTGTCTGGCAAGCACGCAGATGCCTGCACGGACAAACGGGGTGTTTTCGCAAGGATTTTCTCTTCAGCGCGAATTTCCGTTTCCGAAACGCCGCATGGCCTTCCCAAAGCCTGTTTCAGAAGGAAACGGAAATGCTCGCCTGCAATGGGCTTTATTCATAAATGAAGTTGTAAAGCTCCAGCGCATTTTTCTCCCAATCGCAATCATAGAGCATGGACTGCTCATTTCGCGTTTCCTGCTTGTAGGTATCGTTCACGGGCAGCCGGAATTGCTCCACAGAAAGATGTTCGCTGCTCAGCACCGTTGTCGCAACGGAAACGATTTGGTCAATGGTCAGATTGGTAGCAAAATATTGCTGCAAAGAGCCCGCCAGAGTAACGATCTCCATGGCGCTTTTGCCCATGAGCTTTTCCTTTAACTTGGTCAAAACGGTGCGCTGCCGTTCAGTGCGGGAAAAATCGCTGTCCAGTTTTCGAATGCGGCAATACGCCAAGGTCTGCCGGCCATTCAAATGCGTATTCTCGCCATATGTCTCCAGCAATTCTTTCTCCAGTCCGGACATGTCATAGCCGTATTTTTCCTCCACGCCGTACTGCTTTTTCTGCCAGGTATTGATCTCATCCATCTCTGCCTGGGTGATGGTAATATCCACGCCGCCCAGTTTTTCCACGATGTATTCAAATCCATAGAAATTTACCAGCACGTAGTATTCGATATTCATGTCCAAATGCTCATTGATCACCTTCATGGCAAGTTCCGGGCCGCCAAAGAAATTGGCGGAGTTGATGCGATATGTACCGTTATATTGTCCGATGTCTTCGAACAAAATGGCGGTATCCCGTGCCACGGACGTCAGCTTCACTTCGCCCGTCTGAATGTTCAACGAGCAAATCATCATGGTATCCGTCCGGCAGCTTTCTTCCAGATTTCGGGCGTCCGCGCCCAGCAACAGCACATTGAACCATTCGGAAGGCAGGCCCTGCGTAACCGAAAGGTCTTCCACCTGCACCTGCTGTTCTTCCGTAAGCCCCTGCAAATCGCTTCCTTCGTCGCCCAACCATTGGGCCAACGTACCATAGGTCTGTTCGCCGGTCGACGACGAATCGCCGTTGGCGGAGGACGTCACGTCCTGCAAACCGGAAAAGGTATTCTGCGTGCCGCTAACCGGCACGTTTTTCCCGTCGTCTTTCCCGCCAAGCATGGTGATCAACGCCACAATTCCAACGACAACCAACACAAGCACGACAAGAAATCCATAAAAACGAGCCTGTACCTTTTTGCGCTTTCTGCGACGAACCGGCGCGCTTTTTCGCGTGGGCTCCATCCGTTGACTCTTTCTTCGATCTGCCATTTTTTGCATCCTTTCGTAACGTTTGCTACGCATTTATACGCTATTTTGTATTATAACCCGCGCCAAAGCGGTTTTCAAGCATGATGACCATTGCTTCTGGGCATTATTTTGAAATTATTTCGCTATGGATGTCTCTATTCCATTTCCCGAACATCATACCCGGGCTTTTTCGATTTTCCATTTTGCCGGTCAAAGTTCTCCTGATTTTTTGCCGTATAACGATCAAACAATTCCTGCGCATCCATTCCGCTTCGCAGCGCCATGCTCACAAAAAAGTGCAGAATATCCACGATTTCCTCTTTGATATAATTCTCATCCACCGGCTTCGGGTTTTTCCACCATTTGAAGTTCACGCCATCCAACAGTTCCGCCATTTCAGACATCATGGCCAACGTAAGTTTTTGCAGCCATTCCTCCCGATGGATGCCCTCCAAGTGACGCTTTTCCTCTATTTCCCGATTGAGCAATGCCTGCATTTCAAAAATCGCGTCCAACTTATCCACTGCTTTTTCCTCCTAAGCGCCATAAAGAAAATCGTATAACGCCCTTCTGTTGCCTTCCATATCCTGCACCGCCAGCGAAGAACCATTGTCCTCGAATGTTCCATCCACGGGCAACCGCATTTGCGCAATGTTCCCACCCGTCAAAACTTTCAGGCCCAAAGAAACCAGTTCCACCGGGCTCATATTGCTTTCTACAATGTTGACCGCCGTCCATACGGCCCGCAACGCACCAACGGGATTCTGTTTTGCCTGCTGCACCATCGCCGCCAGCAATTTGCGCTGCCGGCTGGTGCGCTGATAGTCGCTGTCAATCTTTCGGATTCGCGCATATCCCAACGCTTGCAAACCATTCAAATGCGTTCCCTCGCCATATTTTTCCAAAGGGGTATATTCATAACCCGCTTCCCGAAACAATTTTGCAGAAAGCAGAATGTTGGCGTTGACCTGCTCCATTTCCTGCTGTGTCACGTCCAGCCGCACGCCGCCAAGGGCATCCACGATTTGCGCCAGGTTGAGAAAATCCACCACCACATATTTCATGATATTCATATGTAGCTGTTCATTGACGACGCGCATGGTCAATTCCGCGCCTCCGTGGGCATACGCGGCATTCAGCTTCTCCACGCCATAACCGGGAATCTCCGCCAGCATATCCCGCATTAGGGACGCAAGGCGCAATCCATCGTATCCCACCGATGCGAGGATCATGGTATCGCTGCGCTGATGGTTGTAATTTTCCGCGTCTATGCCCAAAAGTAGCACGTTTTGCCTGGAGGATGGCAGGCCGTCCGTAAGGGACAATTCCATGTTTTCCGGCTCCACGGCAAACAAGGACACCGGAAGCGCCCACAGCGCCAAGCCGGCAAGCAGCATCAGCACCAGACATAGGCCCGCCAATTTCAGAAAAAAACAGACAAGCGCTCCCAAACATCCCCGTCGTTTTTTCTGCACAGGCATGCGCGTTTTTCCCCGTTTTTTTCTTTTGTAGGATTCATAGAATTCGGACATATGGATATACACTCCTGATTTTAGTATACCACAAGCCTGGCCTCTTGGCAATGCGCGAATTTTGACAGGCACGCCTGCGCAATTGGCGCGGCGCCTCTCCGCATCGCTCCGGAAGGAATTCAACGCTGAAATCCACACGCTTGTTTTTTCATCGGATTCCAGTTCGCTGACGCATATGCTGCAAGAAAAACCCGGCATCCGAAACCGGATGCCGGGCAGAAACACAACCGATTCGTTAACGGCCGAACTGGATGTCGTTATTTCCAGACTCCGTAGCCCACATCTCCAGCATGTTGATGGGATCGTTGAAGTCCGCCAGCCAACCATTGCGCGCGATGTCGTAATTGCCGGCCTTGCGCTCGTTCAGGAAGGTGTTCCAGTCGATGGTCTTCAGGGTCATGTTCACGCCGATCATGGCCAAATCCTGCTGCACTGCTTCCGCAACGGCAATGTGTCCGGAAGTATCATTGGTCAGATACTCAAAGGCAATGGGCGTTTCCGCAGACAGCATGTTGTTGTCGTCGAATTTGAAGCCAATGCTCTTGAGTTCTTCCACGGCCTGGTCGATATAATCCATGCCAGAATCCTCCGGCAGATAGCCTTCGCCCATCGGGAAGGTGTAAGCATCGTCGTTGGCCCTGAATACGCCGCCGTTGCCATCCAGCATGCCAGCGGGAATGAAGGACGTAGCGACCTGCTGGCCGGTCTGGCCAATGGTTTCCACGATATAATCACGGTCGATCAGGATGCTCAGCGCATGGCGCATGGTGCTGGCTTCCTCAACGGTCAGGCCGTCGAACATGGGCGACTTCACGTTGAAGCAGATATAGTAGGTGCCCAGGTTGTCCGCGATATAGAACTCCGGGTTCTCCTCCGCCAGCAAGGTGCTGATCTGATCGTTGGGCACGGTGTCAATGAAGTCCAGGTCGCCAGCCTGATACGCTGCGTAAATAATGGTATCGTCATCGGACAGCATGAACTCAAGCTTTTCGATCTTTACGTTTTCCGCATCCCAGTAATTGGGGTTCTTCACATAAACCATGCTCTCGTTGTGGACCCAGCTCTCCAACACGTATGCGCCGGAGGACACAAAGCCCGCTTCCAGCGCCCATGCGCCAGGAGAAGCAATGTTGCCGTCAGCATCCAGATAGCCCTCAGCGCCTTCCACTTCGGACTGCTTTACAGCATAGAACGTGGGGAACGCCATCAGGTCCAGCATGTACGCGCAAGGCGCAGAGAGAACCACGGTCAGGGTCGCGCCGTCTTCGGACGCCGTAACCATCAGCTCGCCTGCTTCATCCCTTGCAATGCCATCCAGCATGTAGGAATAGTCTGCGGCGGTTTCCGGATTCGCAGCACGCTTCCAGGACCATTCAAAATCCTTGGCATTCAGTTCGCTGCCGTCAGACCACTTCAGGCCTTCGCGCATGGTGAACACATAGGTCATGCCGTCTTCGTTCACGGTGTAGTCCGTAGCAAAGTTGGGCTCCAGTTCGCCGTCCGCATTGTAGGTGTACAAGCCGCCGAAGGAGTTCGCCGCCAGGCAGGCGCCATCCACCGAGCTGTTCAGCGCCGGATCCAGCTTGTCCGGTTCGGAGGCCAGATTGATGCGCAGAACGCTGTTGTCGCCGTACGTGGCATGCATGAAGAACTTCGTGCCATACACGTTGTCATAGAAGCCTTCCACGCCATCTTTCATCATATAGATGTCATTATAGTAGTAGATGGGCACAATGCAGTTGGTGGCCATCAGTATATCCTCGGCCTTGTGCATCAATTCTTCGCGGTACGCGAAATCGGTCGTGGACTTGATCTCCGCGATCAATGCGTCGTATTCGGTCCAGTCGGGCTCTGAGCCTTCGTCGGCCATGGCTACGGACATGCAGCCCAGCGCCATGAGAACCGCCAGAACCATTGCCAGCAACTTCTTCATTTCGGAAATCCCCCTAATATTTATTTATCTCAGCCGTTTCCGGCGGGATATCGAATTAACCCGGAATGTTCCAACACGCGGCAAAATGTCCGGAAGACATTTCCCGCAATGTGGGGCATTCCTGCGCGCATTGCTCAGTGGCATACCGGCAGCGGGTGCGGAAAGAGCAGCCGCTTGGCATATGCATGGGACTGGGCACGTCGCCTTCCAGCGCAATCCGATGACGGGTTCGCGCCGTTTCCGGATCCGGAATTGGAATTGCGGAAAGCAACGATTGCGTGTATGGATGCAACGGGCGCTCGTTCAATTCGTTCGCCTCTGCCATTTCCACAATCTTGCCCAAATACATTACTGCAATGCGCCGGGACATGTGATGCACCACCAGCAAATCATGCGCGATGAACAAATATGCAATGCCCAGCTTTTCCTGCAATTCTTCAAAGGTATTGATAATTTGCGCCTGAATGGACACATCCAGCGCGCTCACCGGTTCGTCACACACAATGAATTTGGGATTCACCGCCAGCGCCCGGGCAATTCCGATGCGCTGCCGCTGGCCGCCGGAAAACTCATGGGCATAGCGTCTGGCATGCTCCCTGTTCAAGCCCACCAGGCTCATCAATTCTTCCACGCGATCCCGGCGCTCTCCCTTTCCGGTGCACAAATGATGAATATCCAGCGCTTCGCCAATAATGTCGGACACCGTCATGCGCGGGTTCAAGGAAGAATACGGATCCTGGAACACCATTTGCATGTCCTTGCGAAAACCGGCGACGGTGTTTTTGTTCACCAGTTTTCCCTGAAAGCGCACTTCACCCGCCGTAGGCGTATACAAATGCAAAATCGAGCGTCCCACCGTGGTTTTTCCGCAGCCGGATTCCCCCACCAGGCCCAACGTTTCCCCTTCCGCAATTTCAAAGGAAACGCCATCCACCGCTTTCAGGGGCGTTTTGCCAAACCAGCCGGTCTTGATGGGAAAATACTGTTTGAGATCCCGAACCTCCAACAGATTGCTCATGATCATCTCCCCTCCTTCCTGGCCTCGTCGTACACTTGTTTGACGTTCATCCAGCAAGAGGCCTTGTGGAATTCGTTGATGTCATATTCCTGGGGCTTTTGCTCCAGACAGATTTTCATCGCTTTGTCGCAACGAGCGGCAAAGGGACAGCCCGCAGGCAAATTCAGCAAATCCACCGGCGAACCCGCAATGGGAACCAGCTTTTGATGCTTTGCCTCAAAGGTGGGAATCGAATGCAAAAGACCTTTTGTATATTCATGACAGGGGTTGTAGAATATCTCATCCGCCGTGCCGCGTTCGCACACGCCGCCGGCATACATCACGATGATTTCATCGCACATGTCCGCAATCACGCCCAAATCATGGGTAATCATGATGATAGACATGCCCATTTTCTTTTGCAAATCCTGCATCAATTCCAGAATCTGCGCCTGTATGGTCACGTCCAGCGCGGTGGTGGGTTCGTCGGCAATGAGAATATCGGGTTCGCAGGCCAGCGCCATGGCGATCATCACGCGCTGCCGCATGCCGCCGGACAGCTCATGGGGATACTGTTTCAAACGCTTTTCCGGATCGTTCACGCCCACCAGCGTCAGCATCTCCACCGCCCGTGCCCGCGCCTCCTCTCGGTTTCGAGGCGTGTGCAGCAAAATCGCCTCCATCAACTGATTGCCCACGGTATACACCGGGTTCAGGGACGTCATGGGGTCCTGAAAGATGATGCTGATGCGATTGCCGCGGAAAGCGCGCATTTTTGCCTTGTCAAACTTGACAATATCCTCGCCGTTAAACAAAATCTGTCCTCCGGTGATTTTGCCGGGTTCAACCAGAATGCGCAAGATGGAATACGCCGTAACGGATTTTCCGGAACCCGATTCGCCCACAATGCCCAATACCTTTCCCTTCTCCAAATTGAAGGAAATCCCATTGACGGCATGCACTTCGCCGGAATCAATCTTGAAGGATGTGTGCAAATCCTTGACCTGCAAAAGCGGAGTACTCATAAATCGCTACCTCCTCAACTTCGGATCAAAGGCATCGCGCAAGCCATCCCCAAGAAGGTTGAAGGAGAGCACGATCAGGCAAATTCCCAGCGCCGGGAATACCAACTTGTACGGAAAGCTTTGCATCGAACCGCGCGCGCTGTTCGCCAGGGAACCCAACGACGGCATCGGCGCAGCCACGCCCAAACCGATAAAGCTCAAAAAGCTTTCGGTAAAGATGGCGGAAGGAATTTGCAGCGCCGTCGAAATGAAAATCACGCTCATGCAATTGGGCAGAATATGCTTTTTGATGATGCGCCTGGATTTTGCGCCCAGCGTGCGCGCCGCCAGCACATATTCGTTTTGCTTCAGGGAAAGAATTTGGCCGCGCACCAGCCGCGCCATGCCAACCCAGTACAGCAGGCCAAACACAATAAACAGCGAAATCATGTTATTGCCCAGCTTGGCAAACACCGTTCCCGCAAGTTTGCTGCCAATCACCTGATCCAAAACCACAGAAAGCAGAATTACCATCAGCGTGTCCGGCAAGGAATATATGATATCTACAATCCGCATGATCACCATATCCACCTTGCCGCCAAGATAGCCGGAAATGGAACCCACGGTAAGCCCGATCACCAGCACAATCAGGCTGGCAAACAAACCCACGCCCAGAGAAACGCGCGCGCCGTATACCACCCGGATGAAGTAATCGCGGCACAACTCGTCGGTTCCGAAAATATGGGGAAAAAGCTGCTGCCCCTCGTCAATGGCCGCCTGCTCCACCGGGGAGTATTCGAAAGGACGAAGGTTTTTGGCCGTTTTGTCGCGGCGGCCGTTCACGGTAATGATTTCCGAATAGCCATAGGGGACGATCATGGGCGCGAACACGATCACGATCAAAATCAACCCCAAAACAACCAGGCTGAAAACGGACAGGGGATTCCGGAACAGCTTGCGCATTCCGTCGCGGAAAAACGTGGTGGATTCCCGCATGCGTTCCTGCTGTTGCTTTTCTTCCGCTGAAGCCGGCTCAAACTTTTGCAAATCCAGCTGCAGGCTCAAAATTTGCTTTTTCGGCAATTTGTCCGCGTTGTGCATCTTTCGGGCCTCCTTAATTGAAGTCAATTTTGGGATCCACCAGCTTGTACGCCAAATCGCTCAAAAGCGTCATCAATACCATCAGCGTAGCCAGGAAAATCGTGGTTCCCATAATCATGGTGTAATCGCGGTTGGTGATGCCCGTAACGAATTTCGTGCCCAATCCGCCGATGGTAAACACCGTCTCCACCACCAGACTGCCGGTCAGGATATACGCCAGCATCGGCCCCAAATAGGTAACGACCGGAATCAGCGCGTTCCTCAGCGCATGCTTGGCCACCACCATGGATTCCTTCACGCCTTTTGCCCGCGCCGTGCGAATATAATCCTGGCCCAGCACTTCCAGCATGGAGGACTTCGTCAACCGCGTAATATAGCTCATGGGATATAGCGCCAACGCCACCACCGGCAGGAAGAAATTCTGGTTGGTCGTGCTCCACACCTGAAACCAACCCAGTTTCAGGCAGAACACCAACAGCAAAAGCGTCGCCAGCACAAAGCTGGGCACCGCTACAAACAGCGTGGTGAAAAAAATGATAATGCGGTCCACCAAACGGTTGCGCATCAACGCCGCAATGGATCCAAACAGCAGCCCAAACACCACCGCCGCCAACGCAGCCATGCCTCCCAGTTTTGCAGAAATGCCAAATGCATTGAAAATTGTTGTGGAAATATCCCGACCCGTCTTCAACGACACGCCGAAATCTCCATGCAGCAAATTGCGAATGTACAGAAAAAACTGCTCCCAAACGGGTTTATCCAGGTTATACCGCGCCTCCAGCACTGCCTTTACAGCCGCATCCGGGGCTTTCTCCGAGTCAAAAGGCCCACCGGGAATCGCGTTCATTGCAAAAAATGTAATCGCGGCGATGATGAAGATTGTCAGGAACGCCAGCAAAATCCGTTTTACCGTATATTTTAGCATGGCCTTTTCTCCTTTCCGCGGCCCTGCCTCATCGAACCGCTTTGTTTTATTTATCTATTTTACATGCAAAGCATAAAAATTACAAGCCTATTTTCCTTGTTTTTGTATGGTAATATTCGTAGAAATCCTATTTTCACAAACCTGCCGTAATTCGACGCATTCCTATACTTGCGATGCGGACAAATTGTATTTTTTGTCCGCATCGCAAGCACACCTGTCATGCGACAGCAAAATTTTTCAAAAGAACGATCGGTTTCAAACGGACGTGCGTTGCATACGCGTATATTCTCTGGGCGTCATTCCGTAAATTTTGTGAAAGGCTGTGTAAAATGTCCTGGCATTGCGATAGCCTGCGTCCAGCGCCAGTTCCACGATGGCTCTGTCCGTACACAACAATTGCGTGGCGACCCAACGGCAGCGCAGCACATTCACATACTGGGGCAAGCTCATTCCTACGCCGGCGCGGATCAGATGGGAAATATAACTGCGGCTCAGGCCAAATTCTCTCGCCAAGCCTTCCACACCCACGCTTTGGGAAAAATGTTTGTCCAAAAAGCGAAGCATGCGGCACAGGACGCCGCCTTCCGGCTCGCGTTTGGTTTCCTCCAGCCCCACCCATTCCACCAGCAGGGCCAGAATGGTCTGGCACACGCCTTTTCGCGCCACTTCGCCCATTTTCTCTTCCGACAACATTCGCATCAAAAAAAACAGCGTTCCCCGGGCGTCGTCCTGGCACGTATACGCCCGAAAGCGGCTCTCCGTCAGGCGCTTTTTCAAAACCGGAACGGCGTTCATGGGAATGATGGCGATATACGCATTGGAACCCACGGAATCATAGGTATGCACGGAATAACAGCCGCTGATGAGCATTTCTCCCGGGCCGAGACTCACGCTGTTTCCATCCATCAGCGCGTGAAACTCCCCTTCTATTACATATACCAATTCTATGCCCTCATGGAAATGGGCCGGATACCGATTGTCTCGAGCCGGACTGGCATATACCGTATCCATGCTGTCCCGATGCGCTTCATAGTAACCAATCATGCCGGTAAAATCGCCTCTTCTGCACAAAACTTCACAAAATCGGGGATAAAAAGCACACATAGGATACCTCGAACGTGCTAAAATGTCAATAGACATTTGGATGTACAGGAGGGAATATTTTTATGTCCGATAAGGTACTTAGCCAGTTCACCCCTGAAATCGAAGAAGAAGTCATCGATTCCTCCAAGAAGCTGAAAGTTGGCATTATTGGCACCGGCTGGATTGCGGAAGCACACATCCAGAGTTATAAGAACATGCCCGACGTGGAAATCGTAGCGGCGGCAGATTTGATTCCCGGCAAGGCGGAAGCGTTCATGAAGCGGTTCGGAGTGGAAGGCGTTCGCTTCTACCCCAGCCATAAGGAAATGATCGACAGCGAACAGCTGGACGCGGTCAGCGTATGCACATACAACACCGCCCACGCCGTTCCCACCATCTATGCCTTGGAGCATGGCGTCAACGTGCTGCTGGAAAAACCCTTCACCGTAACCACCGAAGAAGCCGTCGAAGTGATGCGCGCCGAAAAGAAGAGCGGCAAGGTTCTGTCCATCGGCTTCCAGCCGCGGGGCGACGAGAACATGCAGATGATCAAAAAAGTTGTGCAATCCGGCGTTCTGGGCAAAATTTACTACATTCAAACCGGCGGCGGCCGCCGTCGCGGCATTCCCAACAGCACGTTCATTGAAAAATCCACCGGCGGCATCGGCGCGCTGGGCGATATCGGCTGCTATTCCCTGGATGTGGTGCTGAACGCCATCGGCTATCCCAAGCCCCTGACCGTGTCCGGTTACAAATCCGCCTTCTTCGGCACCAATCCGAAATACGCCACGCCCGACAAATACCACACCGCGGAAGAAAACGCCAAGCGCTTCAGCGTGGATGATTTTGCAGCGGCATTTGTGCGTCTGGAAGGCGATATCATCCTGGATTTCCGCATTGCATGGGCTATGCACGTGGATACTCCAGGCGATACCATCATTTTCGGCACGGAAGGCGCTCTGCGCATTCCCTCCACGGATTGCTGGAACGGCACCTTCACCACCCCCATGACCCTGTATCATGACGTGGCGGGCGAACGCGTTCAAACCACCATCCCGCTCATTCCCCACAAGGGACCCAGCCTGTTTGACATCAAGATCCGTTCCTTCCTGGATGCAGTGAAGAACGGCACGCCCGCGCCGGTTCCCACCAGCCAGATTCTGTACAACCAGGCCATCATCGACGGCATCTGCAAATCCGCCGAGGCGGGACGGGAAATCGAAATCAACAGTCCCGAAATCTAAGAAACGGTTTCAGCACCACAATGCGGCGTGGCTTCGGTCACGCCGTCATTTTGTCTTTTTGGCGGGCGGGAGCAAACTCCCTCGCCGCTGCCACTCCTGCCTGTTTTCACAAAATTCCTTCGA
>JAQXRL010000041.1 GCA_029218505.1 Eubacteriales bacterium
GCGGTTGATGTTCAGGTAATTGGCGATAGGACCTAGCTCATGCGTGGGGTAAAGCTCCGCGTTTCGGTGCATAAAGTGCCGCTGGCGATAATGCCGTTTTATATCGCCATTGCCAATTTCATCTCGCAAATCGTGCGAATACGCCCCTGCGCAATGTACGATGGTTCCGAAGACGTTCTGGCGAATCATGTTTTGCAGCGTCAATTCCGTTTCGCCATAGCAGCAGTTTTCCAACATCATGACCGGGATGCCCGTTTCTTCGCTGGCGCGCACCAATTGCCAGCATTCTTCTACGGATGTGGCTCCGCCGACTTCCATTGCCACGCGCTTTCCGCAGCGCAGCGCCATGATTGCAATGGGAATGTGCGTTTCCCAACTGGTCATGACCACTACCGCGTCCACATCATCGCGATCAATGCATTCCAGAGAATCCTTGGAGCCAAAGGGTTTGGTTCCCCGCGCTTCCAGGACAATTTGCTGCGCAGCTTCTATGCGATCGGAATACGCATCGCAGACGGATGCAATTTCAACGTCCGGCATGTCCAATAAGACCTTCATCTGTCCAATGCCTCTGCCACCCAGACCAAGAATGGCCAAACGAACGCTCTGTCCGAAATGGTTCAATTTCATAAGGCGATTCCTCCTTTTCGCAAGGCAATTATAGCATATGCATTGTTTGCATGGCTATCTGCTGCGGGCGAAAAATGAAACATTTTGGGCGGAAGCGGAAACGGCCATTCATTCATGCGGGAGCAATTCGCGATAGTGACGGACATACACATCCGCCAGGGCAAGGATTTTTGCCTGTTGCAAGTGGGCGGTATCATCATGGATGGCGCAAACCTGACAGCCGGCAGTTTTTGCGGTTTGGATGGAATACAGGGCGTCTTCGAATACCATGCAGCGTTGGATGGGGCAATTCAAACGCCTGGCCACCACATGAAAGTATTCCGGTTGGGTTTTGTCCAGGCCGAATTCATGAATGTCCGTGATGAATTCAAAAAGATGCGCGATGCCTTGTTTTTCCAAGGCGCGGACGGCGATTTCCCGGGTGACGGCGGTTGCGACGCACATTTTCACGCCTTGCGTTTGCAGAAAATGCAAAAACTCCGGCACGCAGGGTTTCATCTGAATGTCGGCTTGATAATGGCGATCCATATATCCTTCCAATTCTGCCACGGCTTCCTCGAGATGATAGGGCAAGCCAAGCCCCGCCATGACTTCGCCAAGCAGTTTGCGACTGGAAGTATCAATCATGCGCGTCAAGATATCAGGCTGAATGGGCAAATTATGTTTCAAAAGATATTCAAGGCTGGTATAGCGCCAATAGCGCATAGAATCCAGCAGCGTTCCATCCATGTCGAAAATTGCGGCGTCATACCCGAATGTCATGCCATTTTCCTCCGTTAAATCTGCGCAAGCAAAGCGTCATGCGCGTTACCATATCCAGGAGACTTGCCGCCCAGCAGCCCAGCAAGGCAATCTGCGGATGTCCCAGCACCGTTCCCAGGACATAGGAGAACAAAAACGCCAGTCCGGGACGCATGACCGCCACCGTAAGCAGCGATACCCGGGCCACATAGCGCGTATCGCCTGCACCGCGCAAGGCGCCGGACATAACCACCGACGACGTTTGGAACAATTGAAACGCCGCCACAATGAGCATTAACTGTTCCGCCAGCATTCGAACTTGCATGTCCTGCGCGGAAGAGGTGTGTACGAACATGCCTACCAGCGGTGCGCGCAGCAACGCAACGGTGCTGGCGATCAGAATGGCAGTAATAACGGCAAGGCGTTGACCGATTTTTCCGTACATGTGCGCCAGATCAGGCCGCTTTCGGCCCAACATCTGGCCTACCATGGCGGTGCTGGCAACGCCGATTCCGTCGCCAAAGGTAAAGGACAGGTTTAAGAACTGACAGGCAATCTGATGGGCGGCATAGGCCTGGGTCCCCAAGGATGCGACGATGATGGAATACGCGAAAAAGCCGAAGCGCAGGGCAAGTTGTTCCAGCATCGCGCTGCCGGCCAGCTTGGCGATGCCGCGCGTAGTTTGCGGATCCAGCCGCCAATTGTCATGACGGCTGATGTGCAAGAAAGAATCGCCGCCGCGCCCGTTCAACAAGGAAAAAAGCGCGAACAAAAAGCCTACCGCAATGCCAATATCCGTGGCAATTGCCGCGCCGACAATGCCCAAACGCGGGAAAGGCCCGATTCCGTTG
>JAQXRL010000042.1 GCA_029218505.1 Eubacteriales bacterium
GAAATTGAAGTCTTTCTGGAAGTTTCCCACCCTACCGTTGTGGGGATCGATTCCCGGATGGAGCAGAACGGATATGTTACAAGCTCGCCCAGCGAAGATGGGCGCAACAAGAACCTGAAGCTTACATCCCAGGCGGAAGCCATCGGAACGGAGATGGAGCAGAGGATTTTCGCAAAAGAGCAGGCGCTTTTGGCCCCCCTTTCTTTGGAAGATCAGGAACGACTGCGGGAAATGCTGCTTGCGATCTGGAAGAATCTGGATGGAATAGAAGCCGAGCGATGACCGGCTTTTTTTTCAGGATGTTGTATAGCACGCTACATACAGAAACAAGCCGGCAATGATGAGAAAAAACCTTCGGCAACACAAAAGGACTCGCTTGGAACCTCTGCCTGTCAAGACGGAAGGCGGCATTTGAAATATTGATTTCTCCTTTGTATGGCGAATCAGACCGGCAAGGGCGTTGAGCCGGGCGACATGGCTGCTGCCTTGGATCTTTGCCGCATTCCAGCGCCCGACGGGAATTCTTTGCGAATTTGCGGCAGGACATATTCAGAACGCCTATCCAATGCGGATCCGCATGGCTGCTCGCGGGATGGTGACGCTGGTGTTGTCCGTGATTGTGTCATTCCGGTGATGGCATTGCTGCTTTTTCTGGTGGATTCGCAGGTTCAGTCCCATGTTCCATCTAGGACAAGCGGAACAACGTGGTGCAGAAAAATGTTCGTGGCATCCGTGTGGTCAAATCCTTTCATGGGGAAGAGGACGAAGCCAGCAAGTTCAGAAGCATTTCCAAAAGCATTTAGGAGAATTTTGCCGCGTCGAACGGATGCTGGCCTTCAAACCGCCCATCATGCCGCATGCCTGCAGAATCTTGGCCGCCTGAATTGGCGCAAAGGCCATTGCTGCCAGCGGCAATACGGAACGGCCGGGCATGGTATTGGAATTGCATCCACAAACGCCTAATGGCCTGACCATGAACGAAGCTGCTGCGATTCAAAAAGAATCGAAGTATCCTTTGGATGTCATTAAGCAGTTCAAATCCATGGAGCAGTATGAAATCTGCAGAGATGCCGGGTTGAAAGCGATCACCGTCAACGGAAAAACCTCGCTGGTTCGCGCAATCGATTTGGATTATGTGGATGACTTCGGCCGCACAAATCTGCAACGCATGAAGGAAGGCCTTGCGGCCATTGATCCCGATTCCGGTTTATCTTATGAATTGCACCATATCGGGCAAAAGACCGAGTCTACGCTGGCAATCCTGACGAAAGCTGAGCATATGCAAGGCGGAAACAATGCAATCTGGCATGAGTTTGGAGTTGCTTCTTAAGTCCATAACGCAGCCAATCAATCCGTATGGCTTAACCAGAAGCAGACGTACTGGAAGCAACTTGCAGTTCTGATGGAAGGCGGCATCTGATCATGACGAATATCATGGATAAGTTTGGCGCCCTGCCGGAATTCTGTTCTCTTACCGGCGTTTCCGAGGAACAGATTGCCAGCGCGGAAATTGCACTGGCACGAAGATTTGCGGATGACTATCGGGAATACCTTACCCACATGGGCATTGCAACAGCGAACGGCCATGAGTTCACCGGCGTCTGCAATTCCAAGCGTTTGAACGTAGTCGATGTGACACTGTCTGAAAGAAGCATCCATCCCGATATTCCACAGGACTGGTACGTGCTGGAAGAAGCCAACATCGATGGCATCGTCATATGGCAGAGCAGCACCGGAGAAATATTCCAGACACAGCCCGGCAGAGAAACGATCAAACTCGCGGATTCCATTTGCGATTATCTGGATCTGCCCTAATCAGCATGCGGCTGCAGATACAAAAATGTGTCTGCGGCCGTGTTTTTGGAAAACCTTGGGGATGTTTGGCCTAAAATGCACGCGCCTTTGGGAAAATGGGCTTTAGAGGCATCTGCCCGATGACGGTGGTCGGCGGGAGCCGGCCATCCGGGATTCACATGGATATCCGAATGCGATGCTTGCGAATCAAAAAGTGCTGGTTGATGGGATTCTCTGTTCGACGGGGAATGCATTCTGAAAACGATGTGTTCATCGCCGATAGAATCCGCAAACATAAATAAATCTTCTGTTGCTTACGCCCTCTCTGGGCTATGCGCCGAACGCTGCCAGGACGGCGAACCCCAAGATGGCCACCAGCGTAGACACCGACAGTGCCGAAGAGACATAGACCCTTTGATCCGCGTCGTCGGCAAACACGGGAAGCACGAAGGGCGGCGGCAGAATGAACATGACGTTCACGGCAGCCGTCAGCGCCGCGCCGGGCCAGAAAACGTGGATCAGCGCCAGGAAAGCTGCGCGCAGGATCATCATGATGGCAAAGCGCACCGCGAC
>JAQXRL010000043.1 GCA_029218505.1 Eubacteriales bacterium
TGTTGAAATACCAGTTCCAGCCGCACACGCGCACCTGCAAATTGGCGTAATCCTCAGGATGTTCCTGCGCCTTGTGGAGAATTTCCGAATTGATGACATTTCCCTGCAGGGACAATCCGCCGCGCTTCAGATAGGTGCGAACCAGCGCAACCATTGCCTCCAAGCCTTCTTCGCCCTGCACCGCCGATGGATGCAGCATGAAATCTACCGGCGCGCTGGCGCGATTGTTTACGGTATGGATTTTCGTAACGCTGTGGAAGAACGCCGTAATGCCGTTGCGATCCTGTCCGACAACAGGGGAAAGGTTTTTGGAAATGATTTCGCCATCCAACCGGCCGTCTGCGCTGGCGGAGCAGTGATCGCCAAAGACATAGCAAAAGTTGATGGATTCATAACTGGCCTTGTAAAACCCGCCTCGGGAAGTGGGAATGGCGTTGGCATAAGGCGCAAGCCAGTCCGTAATCCGCACCAACAGCGCATCGGGACCGGGCAGATCGTTGCCGTATTTTTCGGGATCGGCAAGGATTTGCCGGCGCAATTCCGGATTCGCCGTCCAGTTGCTGTGAAGAGCGCGGAGGTATTCCGCCATCGAAACCTTTTTTTCCCGGAACACGTACTTATCCAGCATGTACAGGGAATCCGTCAGCGTGGCCATTCCGGACATCATCAGTTCGCTGGTGTTATACTTCACGCCATGCAGATCGAACGCATCGATTCCGCGTTCGACGCAGGAGCCGATGGACGCAGAAAACATATTGGTGGGATTGATGCGCGCCAAGTAGGATTCCAGGGCGTTGTTCATGTCCGTCACGCGGTGAATCAGATAGGCAGTTTCCTGTTTCCATGCCTCAAACAGTTCGTCGAAGGTTTGGAAGGCGGCAGGGTCGCCCACGTCGATGCCGATTTGCTTGCCGTATTGTCGGTCATACCCGCGGCTGAGCGTCAATTCCAGGCATTTGACCAGATTGCAGTACACCGAAGCGGTCATGTTCTCCTCGCACAACACCTGGATCTCATAGCAACCCGTGCAAAGGAAATCGCGGGCTTCTTCCTCGGTTGCGCCGGCAGTGCGCAGCGACTGGTACGCCACGGTTTCGTTGATGAGCACAATGCTGCTGTGGCCACGGCGAATCATATCCAGAATTTTCCGCAGCCATGCGTCGGGAGAGTTCGGCGCAATTTTCAAAAACAGCTTGGGACTGACGACGCCGCATTCGTCGTGGGCGTCCAACAACAGGAAGCTCAAATCGTTGACCATGGAAGAGCCGTCCTTGTTTGTGCCGCCCATATAGAAAGGCTGGTTGTTCTTGTGATCCTGCTGGTCGATGTTCATCATGAAGTATTTCGCCAGTTCATAGACCTGATCCCGGGTAAAGCGCCCCGCTTCCAAATCCGCCTTGTAATAGGGGAAGAAGAGCTGATCCAGGTTTCCCAAGGAGCGGCAAGCGGTGCAGTCCAGATAGTTTTGCAGGAAGTAGTATACCAAATTGAGCTGCATGGCGTCGTAGACGGTTTCCACGCGCCCCTCTTCGATGTGCTCCAGGCTTTCTATCACCATGGGCATCCTCTCATCCTCGCCAAGGTGCCTGCGGGCGCTTTCAAGGATGCGGCGAACAAACGTCATGCAGCCTTCCAGCGTCATGATCATTCCCTGATAGAATGCGTCCTGTTTGTTCGTCAATTCCCCGGATGCCTGCCGCTTGCCATAGGCTTCCTGGACGCGCCGCAATAGTCCGGGAAATCCGAGTTTTGTAATGGCTCTCCAATCCGGCACGCAGTGGTCGAAATCGGGATAGGCAAACGTCAAACCGCAGCGCTGCAATTCCTGCAAATCCTTCCCGATGGGGTTGTCGTGATCGTACAGGAATTCCTTTGCCCAGATGTCGTTTGTTACCCAGGTCAGCGGTTTATCGGTGGGGAAGGGCTTGTGCCCGGCGAAGTTTACGCCGAACCAGCTTCTGGGATTGTAGCCCACCGCGATGTTTTGCACAACATATTGGAACATGCGAGCCTTCGCGATGGGGTGGGGCAGATGCCGCAATTCTTCTGCCATTGCCAGAAGCTTTTGCTTTAATTCGTCCATGTCCACGATGCCGCTGTCCGGATCCATCACGGGGTTGGCAAAGTGGTTCAAGTATGGCTTATCCATGTCAAAGCGATTCCACAACATCAATCATACCTCCTGATCATGCTTCCTTGCCGGAAACGGCGTTCAGCCCATAGGAGCGCAGAATGTTTACGGCCGCGTGAAGATCGGGATCTTCGGGGATGCGCACATGG
>JAQXRL010000044.1 GCA_029218505.1 Eubacteriales bacterium
GTCCTGATACATTTTCGCCCGCTCCACCGCCACCTGCGTCGCGTGCTGCGTCACCGAGATGATGCTGGTTCCGCCGTACTTCCGGCAGGTATCCACCGTCAGCCGCGCCAGCTTCTTCATTTCCTCGTCCGTCAGTTTGTAGTATTCTCCCGCGATGCCAAACAGCGTCACCGCCTGGCATCCTCCCTCAATCAGCACCCGCACCAGATTCTCAAACGAATCGTAATCCACCGCTCCGCGTTTCGTGAACGGCGTCGCTATAATCGGGCACATGCCTCGCAATTCTTTCATGTTTGGTTCACTCCTGTTCTGCGGCATAGCCGTATTTCTCCAATGGTTCCGTTTGCAGCGACGCTCCTCCGTCCATCACCAGGCAACTGCCGGTGATGGATCCCGCCCAGGGGCCGCACAAAAACAACGCAGCCTGGGCGATTTCCTGAGGCGTACACCAGCGTCTGAGGGGAATATGATAGAAGGAATCCTCCTTCCGACCCAGCCGGGAAGCGCCCGTGTCCGTCCAGCCAGGTGCAATGGCGTTTACGCGTATGCCATATTTGCCCATCTCCATGGCGGCGCTGCGGCACAGTTTGAGCATTGCGGCCTTCACGGCGCCATAGCAGGCGCACATAGGATGTTGCAAAAACGCGTTGTTGGAAGAAATCAGCAGGATGCTGCCGCCCCGCGCTTTCATGCAGCGCACCGCTTCCTGCAGCCCGAAAAAACATGCTTTAAAATCCACGCTGCAAAGCAGATCAAAGTCCTGCTCGGTCATGTCCTCGATTGTAGCCTTCAACGTCAGGCCCGCGTTGCTGACAAACACATCGGGCGTCCCCAATTCATTGCAGGTGCGGCGAAACGCTTCGCGCAATTGCTCCACATGAGACAGATCTGCCTGCACGGCAATACAGCGTCGATTCAGCGCCGAGATTTCCTGCTTCACTTGCAAGGCGCCCTGAACGCTGCCGCAGTAATGCACCGCCACATCGTAACCGGCCCGTGCAAATTCCAGCGCCAGCGTGCGTCCAATGCCGGATCCGGCGCCGGTAATCCATGCAACCTTCGCCATACCGCCCTCCGTCATCCGTTTTTCTTGCATTCTTCCAACACCTGAGTCTCGCGCAAATTCTGGCATGATACCCACTGCATGTGCAAATTGGGCGTAACTTCGCCCCGGAAGAAGATGTCGTCGCAGCCTTGGCAACCGATAAAGTTTCCGCCGTTCAGATAAAACGGCGCGTCCGTCTCGTAGGAAAGGAACACATGGTTGCGGCCGCCGTAGCATTTGCCGTTGTGGAAGCCAAACACGTTTTGCATGCGGCAGTTGCTTGCGCGAATGCGAACGCCAATCTGGGACGTATCCACGTAACAATCCGTCAGCGTATTGTTGCCACCGCCCGCCAAATCGAAGGCGATGGTTTTGCTCATATCCGGAATGACGTTGGTCACCCAGGAATGGCATTTGGACATATAGGTGCTGCCACATTTCAGGAAAAAGCCCGTTTGATAATCCACCACGATGATGCTGTCCAAATAGTGATCCGCATGGCTGGGAATGCACACGCCGACACTGTCCGGAATGCCCACGCTGTTTCGCATATACAAATTATAGGCGCACAACTCATAGTTTTTGTAATCCGCCTTGTCGCCCACGCACAGGCCCACCTTGCAATCCTTGTACCAGCTATCCCGCATGGTAAAATGGTGAATATTGCGCAAACGCACGCCGCCGGCCATCGCGGCTCCGTCAAACGTGCCGCCTTGGATGAACATTCCATAATCATGGAAGAGGTTTTCCATGCCCCCGTTCCATTCCACCATATATTCCATGGGCGCAACGGCCAAAAACACCGCTTCCTTTGCCAGTTGCAGCGAGCAGTGATTTTGAATGCGTATTGGCTTGTCGATGGTATATACCCCTTTGGGAAAAACGATTACGCCATGGGGATGATCTTCTATGGCGCGTTGAATGCGATCTGCATCGCTGGTTTCTTCGGATTTGCGCAAATATCCGGCGATATTGGTTCCCATCCAGTCCAGATATGTTGTCTCCATGCTTTCACTGCCTTTCTTGCCCTCTCGGGTCTTTTGTTTATTGTAAAAGAAGACAGCGAAAAAGTGGATATTCAATATTGTCAAAGTAATGGATTTTCTTGATATTCCGCCATGAACGCCGGTCAAAACCGGATTAACGCAAATTCTTGCGATACTCCGAAGGCGAAACCCCGAAATGTTTCCGGAACACTCTGGAAAAATAAAATTCATCCGCAAAACCACAAAACAATGCAACTTCCCGAACGGAATAAGCGGTGCTTTGCAAAATGCGTTCCGCTTCTGCCATTCGGCAATTCGTCAGACATTGCATCACGGTTTCATTGCGTTTCTCCTTGAAAAGCCGCGCAAGATAGCTTTTATCAATGTTGATGCTATTGGCAATGCTCTCCAGGGACAGATTCTGGCCAAAGTTGTGCCGGATGATGTACAGCGCCTGTTCCACGTAATCCCGCGCTTCCGGCGCGCAGGAGTCCTCATGAATCAGCGCCAGAATCCGGTACAGATGTTCCTGACATTGCAGCGCGGCATTGTAATTCAAATTCTTCATGGCAAAAACCATCTTTTCCATGCGGTCTTCAATGATGCTGAAATGAGGCAATGCCAGCGTGGGACATTCCGGCGCAACGCCGATATGCTGCAAAAACTGGTATACAAAGCTGCCCGTGATGCCGATCCAATAAATGGTCCATTGCACGCCGGCGTCCGTGACGTATTGCTGCATGGGATCATGGGGATACAACACATACATGGTGCCGGGACGCAGCGCCACCGGATCGGACGTATGGCTGTTGCGCAGCGTAGCCGACCCGCTCTTGACAAAGCACAATAGCAAATCCTTCACGGGATACATGAACGCATGGTTGTAACTGCCCTGCCGTTTGCCGCAGAAAAGCACGTTGCAGTCCACGCTTCCTCTCAACAGATATTGATATTGGATGTAATTGTCATCCATGCGTTTTGCCTCCTCCGGCACATGCAATGCTCTCAGGCCAGTGCATCATCTCTCGACTGTATTGTACCACAAATTCAAA
>JAQXRL010000045.1 GCA_029218505.1 Eubacteriales bacterium
TGGCACTGGGCGAGGTTATCGATCAGGAGGTGAAATAGGTGGATTGCCTTTTTTGCAAGATTCTTGCGGGCGAAATTCCGTCCCAAAAGGTGTATGAAGACGACAATGTGTATGCGTTTCGGGATATCAACCCTCAGGCGCCGGTGCACGTGTTGATCATTCCCAAAAAGCACATCGCCAATGTGTTGGAGTGCGACTTGCAAACATGGACGCAACTTTTGCAAGCCGTGCAGACCATTGCGGCGCAGGAAGGCGTTGCAGAGGATGGTTTTCGCATCATCAGCAATTGCGGCGATAACGGCTGCCAAAGCGTGCATCATTTGCACATACATCTGTTGGGTGGAGCAAAGCTTCGGGAAACCATGGCGTAACGGAAAGCCGGAACAGTGTTTTTGAAGTTTTCGGAAAATCACGGTTTTGCCACGCTTTTGGGGTTGACTTGTATACAGCCCATGCGGTATAATATCTGGTGTGGCGAACCCCATGCTACATTGGCGTATGCCATCATTTGCGAGGGGAGGGAAAGCACATGTCCGAGGTACGCATTCGGGAAAATGAATCATTGGAAAGCGCGCTGCGTCGTTTTAAGCGCAAGACCGCTCGTGATGGCATTCTCGCGGAGGCTCGTAAAAGAGAGCACTATGAGAAGCCCAGCGTGAAACGTAAGAAGAAAGCGGAGGCAGCCCGCAAACGCAAGTATTAATGCCAATGACGGCCCTTTGCATTCTCGCGAAGGGCCGATTTTCTTTTTCGATAGAGATATTCCGTTTGGTTTCTTCCATGCCTGATGAATTTTTGTATCGAATTTGCAAATCATAGCAGGAAACGCATAGATTCGTTTCCAAAGACATATACTTTCATGTGCGTGTGTTCCGCGCACGAACAAGGCAATTTTTCGTGATTCGTTTCCCAGAAATTTCGGTTGTTCGCAACAGGAAGATCGGTTGAAAATTCATATTGGAAACACAGCGCTTTCGACGTGTGCATTGCGAAATGCTTTGCACCGCTTGCTTTCTATCCATCTGAATCGGTTTATCCGCATCATGGGCGCGGCAATCGCAACGGATGCATAGCGCGTGGAGCGGATCTGCTTTCCCTGAGAGGAATGATACAAAAGAAATGGAATATACAATGCTTTTGTGGCCGCATGCGAACGTGCGATATCAAAAGGAAACCGTGCGATTGGCATTGGCAGAATTGCGGTTGATGCTGTCTCGCGTGCAACCCGGCGCAATATGCGAACGGGATGAGGAAATTTGCATGCCTGCGCTGAAGATATCCGTGTCAGAGGAGCTTTCTGAAACAGCATTGCGGGCTGTGGGCAGCCATTCGCTATTGTATGGATTGATGCGGGTTGATGCGGGAAGACTGATTCCTGTTCTTGGCAGAAATGCGGCCTATTTGGGGGAAGATCTTCCGGGAATTCTGAAATATAAGGGCAAGACAAATGAAATGTTTACGGCCATGACGCTGAATCTGGCATTGTATGCCGGGGAATTTTGGCCGGCAGCGCAGCAACGCCTGCATCTTTTGGATCCGATGTGTGGAAAGGGAACGGCGTTGTTTGTCGGGGCAAACAGAGGATATGATTGCTGGGGAAGCGATCTCAACAAAAACGAATTGGCGGAAGCAGAACATTTTTTCAAAAGATATTTGGAATATCACCGGTTGAAACATAAGATGCGCCGGGAATCCATGACGTTGGGCGGCGGAAAGTCTGCGCCTTGCGTGTGTTTTCAGTTTGCAGATACACAACAGCATTTTGATGCGGCAGACGTGTCAAGCCTGCGGTTGGCGCAGGCGGACGCAGGGGACGTGCGCCGCGTTTTTGGAAAAGAACGGTTTCACATTTTGATTTGCGATTTACCTTATGGCGTGCAACATGCGCCAAAGGGCGGCGGCATGGAAAAGGTGCTGGAAAAATCCCTGCCGCAATGGGTGGAAAGCCTGAAGCACGGCGGCGCATGCGCAATCTCGTTTAATGCAGCTACATTGGACAAAAGGGTGCTCTGCCGCGCAATGGAACAGGCGGGCTTTGATCTCATGCACGGCGATGTTTATGATAATTTGGAACATTGGGTTGAACAGGCAGTTACACGAGACGTTGTTGTGGGTGTACGGAGATAAATATTTGCCGATAGAATGTAGATTATTTTTGTTGACATTTGCTGATCGGAAGACCATTCGGGAGGGAATTCATGGATTATCATTCGCTGCATATGAAAACCGTAGTGGAATTGCGGAAAATCGCAAAGGATGAACGGGTTCGTATTCCTGCGGGCACCAGCAAGGCAGGAATTATTGATCTTATTTTGGAACAACGCGGGCGTGCTGCGGATGCGGTTCCGGAGACGCGGGATCAGACGAAGGAGGCGGCATCTGGGACGGAAGCATCTGCGCCGGAGACTCGCGAGGAAATTGCCAGCCTTCCCGTGGCAGAAGAAGCCGTCACACCTTTAACGGAGCAGAAGAAAACCGCTGCGAGGCGTGAGCGTGTGAAAAAGGAGCCTGCGCCGCAGGAAGCAGCGGCAGAAAAATCCCCTCGAAAACGTGGAAGGCGAAAGTCTCTTCCCGAGAATCGTGTTGCCGAAACGATTGCGGCTTCCCCGGAGGCGACAGATGCTTTCGAGGCGGGATCCACTGCGCCGGCAATGGAAGCGCCCGCGTTGACGGAGAAGATTTCTGCGCCAGCGACCGATGAGCCGGTGTTGACGGCGGAAGCCTTTGCAACAGCGGAGAAGGCGCCTGCGCTGACGGCGGAAGCTTTTGCACCGGTGGTGTGCCCGGCATTGACGGCGGAAGAAAGCGCGCCGGAAAAGACGGATGCCGCTGTGATTGTCCTTCCGGACGTGCCTGTGGAAGCGCCCAAGGAACCTGTTTTGACAAAGACGAAAGAGGAAGCCGCTGAGGTGGAGGAAAAGAAGCTGCCATCCGCTTCGGCCCGGGGAACCCCGGTTGCGCCAAAACGGGAGCACAGCCTGCATGCGCGGCAGCAGCGGATGAGCCGGCCGGATCACCGGCTGCACGAACGGGCATTGGATCCTTCCAAAGCATCGCAGGAAGCGCCGCGAGAGGGCGGCGCAATGGTTCCGGAAACGGAAGAAAATTCCGCGGGTCAACCAATGGAGCGCAGAACGCCATTTTTGCACACGACGCAGCGAATGGGCGCCAGGACGCAATTGCCCTCCCAACAGAATCAACCCTTTCGGCGCGCGCCCGTTGGCGGACGGTTTCCGCAGCAAAATGTTCGTCAGACTGCCCCGACAGGGCAGAGAACATACGAACAGCGCCCCGTGCGGAACTATGAACAACAGAGTTTGCCTGTGGAAAAGCCCATTCGATCAGAGCCGTTTTCGCGCCCGGCGGAGCCGCAGCAGCCCCAGGAAACGCGAAGAAATTATGACGCGCTGCAATCGCGTTACGAACCGCAGCGCTATGAAATGCCGCGGCCGGTGCAGCCGCAGGAGACGGGCTTGCCCGTTGCGGAGGAGATGCGCTATCGTCCTGCTTATGTGCCGGATCCCAGAAGCGTAAATCCGGGCGTGCCGGATCTGCTGGCGGCGGGGGATTGCGCGGATGGCGCGGGCGTTTTGGAAATTCATCCGGACGGATATGGTTTTTTGCGCGCGGAGAATTATCTGCCTGGAACGCGGGATACCTATGTTTCCATTGCGCAAATCCGGCGCTTTAACTTGCGCACGGGCGATTATGTGGAAGGAAAAACCCGGCCGCAGCGGGAAGGCGACCGCTATAACGCCATCATTTATATCACGAAAATCAACGGTGAATCCCCTGAAAAAGCGATTTACCGCAAGCCATTTGACGCGCTGGTGCCGGTGTATCCGGACGAACGCCTTCGCATGGAAAATCCGGACGGAAAGACGGACATGGCGTTGCGGCTGATTGATATTTTGGCGCCCATTGGCAAGGGCCAGCGCGGTATGATTGTATCTCAGCCCAAGGCGGGCAAAACCACGCTCATCAAAATGATTGCCAACGCAATTACCGAAAATCATCCGGAAGTGCATTTGATTGTGCTGTTGATCGACGAGCGCCCGGAAGAAGTTACGGACATGAAGCGATCCATCCAGGGAGAAGTGGCCTATTCCACGTTTGATGAAGCGCCCGAGAACCATACGCGTATTTCGGAAATGGTGCTGGAGCGTTCGCAAAGGCTGGTGGAGCAGGGCAAGGACGTGGTGATTTTGCTGGACTCCATTACGAGACTGGCGCGGGCATACAACCTGGTAATTCCGCCTACAGGCAGATCGCTGTCCGGCGGATTGGATCCGGGAGCGCTGCACAAGCCGAAGCGGTTCTTTGGCGCCGCCAGAAACATTGAAGGCGGCGGAAGTCTTACCATCATTGCAACGGCGTTGGTGGAAACGGGCAGCCGCATGGATGATATCATCTTTGAGGAATTTAAGGGCACCGGCAATATGGAGCTGCATTTGGACAGAAAACTGTCCGACAGGCGCATTTTCCCGGCCATCGACATGTATCGTTCCGGAACGCGCCGGGAGGAATTGTTGCTGACACAGGAGGAATTGACCGGCGCGTATGCCGTGCGCAAGATGCTGTCGGGCAACAACAGCCAGGATTCGGCGGAACAGCTGATTGCCATGATGGAAAAAACATCGAACAACAAGGATTTCTTCGCTCGGCTACAGGGATGGATTGCCGTGATGGAAAAGGAAGGATTCCACTAATAGCGCAGACTGTCGAAAAGCGCAGGGAGCGCACGAGAGGGCTTCGGACCTTTCGAATTCCAATCGTGGTCGTCGGCGTGAACGGCGACCGCGGGCGCTGATTTTTCCGGGGAAAAATCGCAATCTTGCAGATTTTGCGGCCGGAATCCGCCGGATTTCAGC
>JAQXRL010000046.1 GCA_029218505.1 Eubacteriales bacterium
AACAGGGCTACGCGAGCCTGTCCAAGGCGCGCAAGGGCCTCGCTGCCCAGCAAAAGTTCCGTGCGTTCAAGCCATTCCATGCAAATCGCCTGCCTTGCCGTCTATTTGGGAAGATTCGCTTTCGCCGCCAAGATATTGAAAACGGGGAACGGTTTTGCCATTCTGACAGACGGTTTCCATCCACATGCGCAACGGACGCACCCAGATTCCCTCTCCCGCGGGCGTTTCTCCGCAGGGATACAAAGCCTGATATACCACCATGATTTCATCGGTTTCAGAATGTCTCGCCAAATACAACAAGCGGTATTCCCCGCCCTTGAAATGCCGGTAGCGCCCTTTGGGCGGCAATTTTGTCGCGTTTTCCAAAAAATCACTCCTTCAGCGGAATTTGTGCGTCTTTTTCCGTCCGGATATCGCCATGGCTGTTCTGGCAACGCGCGAATGGTCTGGCCAATCCGCCGGCTGTCGAATCCTATTATACCGTGATTTCCGGCATTCGTCCAGCATGGATTTGCCTTGACGAAAGGTCTGGTTTGTGTTAGGATAAACAGGGAATTTTGGATGCGAGGGAGGATGATTCCATGTTCATGAAGAATGTGATTGCGTATGTGAAGGGAAATGCGACATCGATTCTGTATATGCTGGCCTCTGCGCTGCTGGGATTGATTCTGCTCATTTGGCCGATGGCGGCCACGAACCTGGTGTTTGCGATTATCAGCGCGGTATGCATCATTATTGGCATTGTGCGGCTGGTGCAATACTTCATCTGGGACGATGCGAAGGCGCTGAACGGATATTCCATGGCGACAGGCGTGTTTATGATCATTGCCGGAATCCTGGTGTATTGTGCCAGGGGCGTTTTGGTTTCTCTGGCGCCGTTTGTTTTCGGCATTATTCTGTTTGTGGGCGGCGTGATGAAGCTGCAGGGCGCATTTGATCTGAAGCGAATTGGCATTGGCCGGTGGTTTGTGGCGCTGCTGGCGTCCATGATCTCCATTCTTCTGGGACTCATCATTACCCTGAATCCCTTTGCTGCAACCATGACGCTCATGCGCTTCGTCGGCGTATCGCTGCTGGTGGAAGCCGTTCAGGATGCGGCGTATATGGTGCGTTACGAGAAGTATAAGAAGAATTATTTCAAGAATCGTTAACCGCCGTGCGCGCCAGGCGCGGCCCCTGCAGGGAGAATTTGGGGAAACCAACCGTTGGAGAAAACGTAATCATCCCGGAGGCCTTTCGCGATGGCTTCCGGGATGATTGCGTTGTTCGCCGAAAAGGCGAAAAAACCTCCCTGGAACTGGAGGCATGAAGAAGACAGAATAGAAGGCATCTTCGAAGAGGGGATCTGCGAAGCAAAAGCGCGCCTGACAACCGCCTGTGGATGACTTTGGCCCGAATTGCGGGATTCCAATGCGAATTTTTCCTGTGCAGGGTTGAAGGACAGCGCGCTGCGGTCAGCCTGTCCAAAAAGTCCTTTTGACAAACTGGTGGACGGGGAAGCAAGCTCCCCCGTCCACGGCCACGATTGAAATTCGAGAGGCCCCAAGCCCTCTCGTGCGCTCCCTGCGTTTTCGACCGTCTGAGCGCTCTGCGCGGTTTTTCCGCGGTTGTTCAATACCGGTTGTCGTAAATGCGCGTAGATTTTTTCTCACTGCGCGGAAGGTCGCCGATGGACACTGCTTTGGGGTGGATCGTCAGGCCGACTTTGGTCTTGAAGGTTTCTGCAACGGCCTTGTTGACGGCGTCCATGTCATAGCCGGGCGCGGTTTCGAAAAATAACGTCATTTCATCCTTGCCCATCAGGTGGTCGATCATCACCTGGTATTCGCTGCTGACGCCATCCACCAATTTGAGAACATCCTCGATTTGGCCGGGATAAATGTTTACGCCCTTTACCTTTACCATGTCGTCGCTGCGGCCAATAATGCGGTCAATGCGAGGGAAGGGAGAGCCGCAGGCGCACGGTTCAGGCACGATGCGGGATAGATCGTGGGTGCGATAGCGAATCAAAGGCGCGCCCTGCTTTTTGAGGGTGGTAATGACGATTTCGCCGATTTCGCCTTCCGGCAGAACCTTGCCGGTTTTGGGATCGATGATTTCCAGGTAAATGAAATCGTCCCAATAGTGCATGGGCGCGTCCGCAGAGCAGGAGATGCCGATGCCCGGGCCATAGATTTCCGTCAGACCGTAGATATCGTAAAGCTCCACATTTAATTCTCCGGCGATGCGCTCGCGCATTTTGTCGCCCCAGCGTTCGGAACCGATCACGCCCTTGCGCAGCTTGATCTGATCTTTTACGCCGCGCTTTTCGATTTCCTCCGCCAGCAATAGCGCGTAGGAGGAGGTTGCGCAAAGCACGGTGGATCCCAAATCCATCATCATGCGAATCTGCTTGTCGGTGTTGCCGGGGCCCATGGGAATGGCCATGGCGCCCAGCAGTTCGCAGCCCAACTGAAAGCCGATGCCCGCCGTCCACAGGCCATAGCCCGGCGTAATGTGGATGCGATCCAGCTTGGTGATGCCGGCCATTTCATAACAGCGCTTGAACATAAACGCCCAATCGTTTACGTCCTGCTGGGTATAGGGAATGATGATGGGCGTGCCGGTGGTGCCGGAGGAGGAATGAATGCGCACGATTTCCTCGTCCGGAACAGCTTGAATGCCCAGAGGATACGCGTCTCGCAGTTCCTCTTTTTCGGTGAAGGGCAATGCTTCAAATGCGGCGACGTCAGTAATGTCGTCGGGTTGAATGTGGGAAAACTTCTTTGCGTAAAGGGAATCTTCACGGGATTTTGCCGCGGCAATGCGGCTGCGAATCATGGAAAGTTGAAGTTCATTTGGCTGCATGGATGCGTCCCCCTTTCAAGATTTTGGCGATGTTGGGGGATAAAAAAGCCTTTGTCCCCCTATGTGTAGGGACAAAGGCCACAATGCCTCTGCGATGCCACCCTTGTTCGCCGCGTTTCACAACCCGGCGCTCTCTGCGGTATACGGGGCGCAACGCCCGATACACCCGGCGCTGTCACGCGCGCCACGCGTCTAGCCTACTTGGCAATGCCGTTCGGTTCGCCCTCACAAGCCCATTCACCGGCCTGCACGTTGCCGCAATTCCACGATCTGCGGCTCTCTGAAAACAGCCTTTGCCGGATACTCTCCTCGATCAACGGTTTAGAGGTATTTTAGCACCAACAAACCCCTTTGTCAAGAGTCATTTTGCCGAAAAATCAATTGCCGGCTGCCACCACGCCCATGCGAATGGCCATGCAATTGGCGTCCCGGAATTTGGGCGACAGGTTGGCCACGGCATTTTCCAGCTCCTCCGGAGAAATGCCGATGGCGCCGGAAGCGGCGGCGGCGCCCAGCAGCGCCATGTTCAGCACTTTGGCGGAGCCGCACGCCCGGGCGATTTCTTCGCCGTTGACGCAAATCAGGCGCACGGGAAGATTCCGCAGATATTCCAGCATGGGTTCGCCGGAATAACCGCTGGCGGACAGCGTGTCGGTGACGGGCTTGATCGCTGCGGAGGACACGATGACCCAGCCGCCTTCCTTCAGAAAATCCAGACAGCGCACCGCTTCAGCGGGCTCAAAGGCGATAATCGCGTCGGCGCAGCCTTTGGGAATCATCGGTGAAAAGCACTTGCCGATGCGCACATGGCTGGTAACGCAGCCGCCGCGCTGGGCCATTCCGATGGTTTCTGCGGTATGCGCCGCTTCGCCCCGGGCAATGGCGCACCGCGCCAACAGCTTGGAGGCCAGGACGGTGCCCTGACCGCCCACGCCGGAGAGCAGGATATTCATGCTGGCGCTCATTTGTGTTCACCTCCAATGGCTCCTGCGGGACATACCTGAGAGCACAGTCCGCAGCCGGTGCAGATGCTGGAATCGATCATCACGCGGTTGTCTTGGCCGCTTGAGACAATGGCCGGGCAGCCCAGCAGCTTGGCGCAGGCGCGGCAGCCTGTGCAGGCGTCCGGATTCACCCGCAACGGTTTGCCGGGGCGGGACACGGCGATGCAGGGCGCTCGGAAAATAATGGCGCGCACGCCGGTTTGACCTGCGGCGTGGGTTACGGCGTCCTGTGCGGCTTGCTGGTCAAAGGGATTTACAACCTGAATGTCCTCCACGCCCAGCGCCTTCAGCGCCGCTTCGATGCTCAGCTTTTGCGCCACTTCCCCGCTGGCCCTGAATCCGGTGGAAGGATTGGGCTGTTGGCCGGTCATGGCGGTGGTGGAATTGTCCAAGATGACGCTGACCATGCTGGCGCCGTTGTATACGGCGTTTGCAATGCCCGGAAGCCCTGTGTGGAAGAAGGTGGAATCTCCGGTAAAGCTAAAGGCGATGGTATCCGGTTCCACGGCGGAAACGCCCTGCGCCACGGTAATGCCCGCGCCCATGCACAGGCAGGTGTCCACCATCTCCAGCGGCTTTGCGTTGCCCAGGGTGTAACAACCGATGTCGCCGGCGAACAGCGCTTTGCCGCCAAATTTGCGCATGGCGCGCTTGACAGCGTAGAAGCTGGCGCGATGTGGACAGCCGGCGCACAAGACCGGCGGACGCACGGGAAGCGCGGGCGGCTGCGGCAGGCACATGTCCGTACAGGGCGCTGCCAGGCCAAGGAACTGTGCCATGGCGGCTTTCGCGATTTCTACGGAATATTCGCCGGCCCGCGGCAGGGTTCGGGTGCCTTTGCCCAGAACGCGGACGTTCAAGCCGCGCTTGCCGCACAAGTAAATCAGGTTGCGTTCAATGACGGGATCCAGTTCCTCGAACACCAAAACCTGATCTACTTGGGAAAGAAATTCTTCCGCCAGCCGTTCGGGGAAGGGGAAGGGCGTGGAAATTTTCAACACAGGACAGGCAACGCCCAATAGGGACATGGCTTCCATCGCGTAAGCATAGCTGACGCCCCCCGCGGCAATGCCCAGCTTTCCGGAGCCCGCGTTTTGAATGGAATTCCAGGGGGAAGAACTCAGCGTTTCGGAAAGGCGTTCGCATTCGTCCTCAATGCGCAGATGGGCCAGATAAGAAGTTCTGGGGAAAATGATGCGTTGCCCGCAGGCGCGGAAGCCGGCAGGCTGCACCGTTTGCTGAGGCACGCTGTCCGGATCCGCGGCGGCGTTGGCGTGGCAGATGCGGGTTGTGGGCCGCAAAAACACAGGGCTGCCCAATTGTTCCGACAAGGCATACGCATCGGCCATCATGGCGAAGGCCTCCTCCGGGGAGGACGGATCGAACACCGGCACTTTGGCAAAGGCGGCGAAAGAACGGGTGTCCTGTTCGGTTTGGGAAGAAATGGGACCCGGATCGTCCGCAACATACACCACCATGCCGCCGGACAGTCCCACATATCGCAGGGACATCAGCGGATCGGAGGCCACGTTCAGCCCGACCTGCTTCATGGTGACAAAGGTGCGCGCTCCGGCATAGGATGCGCCGGCGGCAACCTCCAGGGCGGTTTTTTCGTTTACGGACCATTCCACGTGCATTTGTTGGCCAAAATGCTTTGCCAAATATTCCAGCGCCTCCGTGGAGGGCGTTCCGGGATATCCCGTAGCCACGGTGACGCCGGCGCGGGCTGCACCCAGCGCGGCAAGCTCGTTGCCCATGAATAGGGTTGTGTTGCTCATGGCAGGCGCCTCTTTTCAAAAAGTATTTTTGAATTATAGCACACATCGGAAAAAAGATCAACGAACCGCATGGCGAATTTCGGGGAATCCATCCGCGTGCGCGCTATTTTTGCATGGCCAGGAGAAACCCGATGACCGCGCCCAGAACCACGCTGATCAGCAGGATCGCGCCAAACCCCAAGGATGCCTTGGACTTTGTGGGATTTGCCGCGGGCTGGATTTCTTCCGATTGCGCCAGTGCGGCAATATATTGTACAAGGCAGTCAAGATTGGATTCCTCAAATACGGTGTCCCGGCCGGTATGAATCCGATCCATGTAATAGACGCCGCGCCGGCTTTGTTTCAGCGCCGCAACGGCGATGCCGTAAGGATAGCGCATTTGGTCGGATGGATAAATGCTCCTGCCGGGCCGGGGAGTCAGCGGATGCTTTCCGGAAGCACGGACGTTTTCCCGGAAAAGATCCTGCATGCGTTCCAGACAGGGCAGATCCGCGGCGTTTTTGGAAACGGCCAGCAGCAGGTTTTCTCCGTCGGAGGCGCAGTCGAAATTCACCAGCGGCGTCCGTTGCATCATGTCCCGGTGGCGGCGGAAGAAAGCCGTGGAACCCAGCAGCCCCGTTTCTTCGTTGTCGAACAGCACAATGGCGATTCGACCGCGCAGGGCATCCGGCATGTCTTGCACGGCCTGCAAAAGAACTGCTACGCCGGAGGTGTTATCGTTGGCCGTATGGCGGTTGGACACGCCGAACATCGTCTGCCAGCACAACGCCAACAACACGGCGTAAAAGCCCAATTTGCCCCAGCCGGAAAACACCCAGCCCAGCGCAAAGCCCGCCAGAAGGGCGGGAGCCAGAAGCAGAACCACCAGAGCAAGCTGCCACAGCAGGAACAGGAACGGGCTCAGGGGCGTAATAAGATTGGGAAAGGGCAGCACGGCGCAAGTGTCGTAATGCGCGGTGAACACAATCTGCGCCCGGGAAAGGTCTCCGATGACGATATTATGGCTGGAAATCAATCCTTTTTCCCGTTCAACGGCACAATTCACGCCGGCTTCCCGGCAGAATTCCGCTACATATGCGCGAAACGCGCGCTTTTCTGCGGCGCTTTTGCGAACCTGGTATTGTTCCAGCAAGGCGGTCTTCAGGCTTTTGTTCATATTGGACTCCTTCCAAGAATTCCATGTGTTTCACAACAAAATGATAACACGGGGCCGCTATAATGTAAACGTATTTTTTTGAAAAGGAGGCGATGACATGCTACGCAAGCTATCCGAGGAAAGACGGCGCATGTTGCGCAAAATGATAAAAAGGCTGGATAAGCGTTCGCGCTTTGCACAGTGTGCGGGCTTTACCCAACATCGAACGACAACCACTCGCGCCCATTGCGTGGCAGTAGCCTATATGAGTTGCCGAATCGCGGAAGTGTTGGGCATATCCGTAGATTGGGACTCCTTGATTCGCGGAGCGCTGCTGCACGATTATTATCTTTATGATTGGCATATCTCCAAAGGACGGCAACGCTGGCACGGATTCCGGCACCCGGGCATCGCCCTGCGAAACGCGGAAAGCGAACTGTCCCTTTCCCGCCGCGAACGAAACATGATTTTGCGCCATATGTTTCCGTTAACGCCTGTGCCGCCCACGTGTCGGGAAGCATGGATCGTGTGCCTGGCGGACAAGATCTGCGCGCTGCGGGAAATTGCGTTTGGGCCGGCGCCAATTTTGGCGGGAGAGAATTAAACGGCAGACAACCATCGCGGGTTTTCTTTTCATGGGCCGGGCGTCGCTTTTTGCGGAAGCGGCGCCCGGCCGGTTTTGGTTGCGGACCGTGCATTTCGCTTACAGCAGCATCAGCAGCGTGCCTGCCGTAATGAGAATGGCGCCGCCGGCGGATTTCAGCGTAAGCTTTTCGTGCAAAAGCAATGCGGCCAACACCAGCGTAATGACGACGCTGAGTTTGTCCACCGGCGCCACTCGGGAAGCCTCTCCGATTTGCAGCGCCCGATAGTAAAACAGCCATGAAGCGCCTTTGGCAAGCCCGGAAAGAATCAAAAAGAGCCAGCTTTTTTTGTCGATGGAGGAAATCCCTCCTTGCGCGCCGGTGAGAAACACCATCCCCCAGGCCATGACAAGCACCACCAGGGTGCGGATTGCGGTGGCCAGATTGGAATTGACGCCTGCAATGCCAATCTTGGCCAAAATGGACGTCAAAGCGGCAAATACAGCGGAAGCCAGTGCAAACACGAACCACATATCTGTTCATCTCCCAAATTCACAAAAATTGCCGGTGGAATGCGCCTATCCGCATGGCGTTGCTGTTTTCGCGGAAGCAGCCGCCAGGCCCGTTCCCCATCCAGGAAAGCGCTCCATGAAGCGCTTTTTCCATTATAGTCATTTTTTGGCATGGTTTCAAGGGAGGATTGAAGAAACTGGAATAGAATGCAACATGCGCCAGGGAGAGCTTTGGCGCAAACGATGGGAAAACGGCAGGCACAAGCCGCCGGCAAGGATTGTATGCTGAACCGGGCGGAATTCCCGAAGAAAGTGATTGCAACGGTTTGCATGCATCGCTATAATGAAACTATGAACGCGAAACAAACAAACCATCGCATGCGGCGCGGATTGCTGAACTGGTCTCTGCGAGAGGTGTTGATGCTGTTTTTGTGCGTTTCCTTGCTGCTTACAGGCGTGCTGATGGGCCTTTCCAGGTTGGTCTATCAGCGCACGTTGGCGGAAAATACGCGCTTGAACATGGAATTGTACGCCTCCGAGCAGCAAAAAATCCTGGCAGACGGCATGCAATCCATCAAAACCGCGCTGGCGGCGCTGGCATCCAAAATGGAAATTACGGATTACCTTCAAAACAATCGCGGATATAAAGCTGCGAATGTTTCTTATATTGTGCCCTCTTTATCGGATATTTGCCGGTATGTTCCCACCATAGAGGATATTGCGTTGGTTGCATCAAACGGCGCAATTTGCGCCATGACGAGCAACAATATGGACATCGAAAATTTATTCATTCGTGAAAATGTCGTGCGAGCCTATTGCGAAGATATGGTCAACAGTCTTGCGACGTATACGTTTCCCGTGGAAACATCCCGGCAAACCGTGCTTGCGATGGTTCTGCCCGTCCAGGATGCCCTGCGCACAGGGTTTGTGGTGGCGTTTTGTTCATGGGATTCATTGCTGCGCAATTTGGGATTCGATGACAGGCAATATGTCGTCTTTCAGGATGATGTGGTTATCTGCAAAAGCGCGCAGGATCTGCCTGACGAGAACCTGCTGTTGGAATGCATCGCAAAGCGGGAAAATTGCGAACAATGGGCATATTTGCGCGTTGCTCAGACGGATTGGGATGTGTTCGTGGAATATCCGCTTTTGCTCAATTCCGCCCCGGAAAGTCCGGGGATGCGGCAAAGCAATGCGGCGGCGCTGGTGATTTTTGCCTTTGTGGAATGCCTGCTCATCTTTGCCATACAACGCACAATCGTTCGGCCTGTTGCCAGCATTGCGGAGCAATCCGCCCGCATTTCCAACCTGGGCGGAACGCTGGATAACCCCACGCCCGCACGATATGAATTGACGAATCTGGTGAACAATGTAAATGATATGGTGCTGCGGATCAACCAAATGAGCGAAGAAATCAGCGCTACGCGGCTGCGGATGCTGGAAATGGATATTGCGCATTTGAAGGAGCACAACATGTTTTTGCAGGCGCAAATCAACCCGCATTTTTTGTATAACATGTTGGAATGTATTTGCGGCATGGCCAGCGAAGCCGGCAACGCCAACATTCGAGAGGCCGCGCAGGCTTTGGCAAAGATGTATCAATATTGTCTCCGCGCGCCGGAAAGCACTCTGGGAGAAGAGTTGGAATGCATCGCTTTGTTCGAACGGCTCATGCGCCTGAGATATGACGATCTGTATCAAATTGATTTGGACATTCCGGAGGATTTGCTGATTTTGCCCATGCCCAGAATGATTCTGGAACCCCTGGTGGAAAACGCCATGCAGCACGGATTTTTGCACGGACTGGCAAAGGCGTTTGTCGTGCGCATCTGCGCGGAATTTCAGGATGGAACGCTCACGCTTCGCGTGTGCGACAATGGTTCCGGAATGCGGGAAGAGGCGCTGGAAGAATTGAACAGGGTCTTGCAATCTCCGCCGGAAGAGCCCAACAAGAGCGGCACGCGCATTGGCCTGCGAAACGTCGCGGCGCGGCTGCATCTGCTGTACAATGCTGCAAGCAGCCTTGTCCTGTACAAAAATGAAGCCGGCGGCATCACCGTCGAAATGAAAATTCAGTATGTAGAGCAGGAGGAATGGACATGAAACTGTTTGAAGCGCCCATTGCGCTGGATGTCGGAGCGTCTTTTCAGGCAAAGATCTGGAACCGCTTCGCCGTCATCATTCAGTCCGGCGCCTATCCGCACATGAATCCGAAGCACAACGGGCGTTTGCTGGTGCTGGATTTGGATGCATTGCCCGCCCGGCATGTCGTTGGAACGTTGGAAGGCATTGGCAGCGCTCGCCAGTTGTGCATTTGCGATGGCATTGCCTACATAACCGCGCGGGAGGATGGATTGTTTGTGGTGGATTTGCGGTCGCCTCAAACGCCAACGATCCTGGCGCACTACAACACATTGGAATATGCCACGGGAATCGCGGTGGCAAAGGGAATCGCGGTGGTGAGCCTGAGACAATACGGTTTGGAATTGATTGACGTGCGCGATCCCGCCAAACCGAAATATATCAGCGTGGTTCGCACCGGCGAAGCCCAGTCGGTGTGCATGGACGGACATTTTCTCTATGCCGGCGTGTGGGGCACCAAGGAATTGGTCATTGTGGACGTTTTGGATGCCGCGAATCCCCGCATTGCGGCCCGGGCTGCGTTGGATGGGCGCGGGGACGGTCTGATCGTGCGCGACGGCATTTGCTATGCGGCAACCGGACATCATGCCCGCGTTCCAAAAGGCGCAAACGAGGCGGATTATCATGGCTTTGGAAACGGACTGGAACTTTTTGACGTGCGCGATCCGTATCATCCCCTGCATTGTTCCACCCTCAAATTCCCGCGCTATTATGGGCTGACGTTTGACATGTGGGATGTAAAGCTTGCGGGAGATCTGGCGCTCATATCCAACACCCGAAACGGCATCTATGCGGTAAACGTAAAGGATCCCTTTCATCCGGTTTTGCTGGACTGTCTGCGCCTTCCCGTATCGGGAGAAACCGGAAACGAGCCCATCACGGGCTTTGACTTCGCGGGCAACGTGCTGATTTTGTCCGGCGGCGACCGGGATTCCTGGTTCGTTCCGCTGGCGCAAACGCTTCCGGCGCAATATCGGTCTCAAGCGCAAATCGAAATTCCGCATCCGCCGCAGGCGCTGTCCATGCGGGCAATTCTTGGAACATGCCCTCCTTGGAAAGCGGCTCTGCCGGGGACTTTCGTGCGCATGGCGCAGGCGGTGGAGGAAAAACTCTATTGTGCCTGCGATTCTTCGGGCGTGTTGGTGCTGCATCGGAAGTCGCTGGAGGTTCTGGCGGAAATTCCCACGCAAGGCGCGGCGTTTGCGCTTGCGGTGCGCGGCGAATATCTCTATGTCGCGGAGGGAACTGCAGGTTTTTGCACATATCGGTTGGATGGAGAAAAATTTGAGCAAACCGCGCGGTATTCTCCCTGGGGGCGTTCGGTCATGGATTTGCAGTTCTCCGGTGATGGCAAGATGGTTCTTCTGCAAGTGGCCAGCAATGGCGTTGCTGCGCTGGATGTGCAAAATCCTTCTGCGCCCAGTTTGCTGTGGACGGACGTGGGCTTTGTGGGGCTGTTTTACGGCCGCCATTTTCCTTCGCACGGACTTGGAGAAAACTGTTTCTTTGCCGTCAATTGCGAAGGCTGCTTTGCCGCGTCTCCCGATGGCAAAACAAGGCAATTGGCAAAGCCGCTGCCGGTCGGCCCCGGAAGCGGTCTGGAGGTATGGCGGAACCGGTTGTTGGCCGTGCGGACAGACGCGTATTGCATGATGGATCCGGACGCGGACGGCATGTCGGATCCGGAATGGAGGCCGTTGCAGGGCATTGCGGGAAAACCCCGCATTTTCGGGAATTTGCTGGTTGCCACGGAGCGCGCAGAGGGGAAAATTGCCCTGTGCCGCATGCACGCGGATGGAAGTATTTCCGTGGAAACGATTTTGGAAACCACCGCTTCTCCGGATCTTGCCTGCATCACGGACGACGCGATCTATCTTCCCGGCGGGCGGCAGGGACTTTTGATTTTGGAGGGAAACAATGTTTCGTAAAGAGGACATCCTGCACATTGGAAAAGCGGATGGGCAGAGATACGATTTGATGGTCATTGGCGCCGGACCCGCGGGAATCGGAGCGGCCATTGCCGCGGCAAGACAGGGATTGCAAGTGGCGCTGCTGGAAAGCGCCGCGTTTCCCGGCGGCGTGGGCACGCAATGCAACGTGCCGTTGTATTTCGGCTTTGGCGTAAACGGAAAACAGAGCACGGCAGGCTTGTCCGAAGAATTCATCCGGAGAATGGACGAGGTTGGCGCCGCATCTCTTTTGCTGAACGACGGATGCGCAATGCCGGAATACCGGCCCATTGCAGGGCGGGCTTTGACGGCCAAGGTACAATTGCACGCGGAGACAATGAAGCTGATGTACCGGCGCATGCTTCAGGAAGCCGGCGTGGATTGCCTGTTTTACAGCAAGATGATTGGCGCGGCGGTGGAAGACGGACACATTGAAGCTGTGCTGGTCAGCTGCCTGGAAGGGCTGATATGGTTTTTTGCGGACAGCTTTGTGGACGCGACCGGCGATGCGCTGCTGTTCCGGGAAGCGGGCGCGGGCGTGCGGAAGTGTACGGAAGACGAGGGCATGCATAAATCCATGTTCTTCCTGGTGGGGGGCGTCACGCCCTTTGACCACGCGTACAATTGCGCGCTCTATCAGGAGGCGCATCGCGCGGGAAGATTGCCGGAACATGTATGGGATCACTTCGGATATTCCGTGCAGCTGAACCCGGGCGTGGTGCAAATTGCGGTGGTTTACGCAACCGGCGATGCGTTGGATTCCCGGGACATGTCGCGTATGGATATGGAAATGCGGGAAAACGTGTTTGCCGTGCTGGATTTCCTGCGTCGGGAAATGCCCGGTTTCCGCAACTGTTATCTGCTGGATACGGGGTCAAAAATCGGCGTGCGTTCCGGCCAGATGATTGAGGGAATGGAAACGCTTACGGAAGAAATGGTGTGCCAGGGCATCGCAACCGCGGAGCCCATCGCGTTGACGAACCGTTCCTATGGCGCGCACAGCAATGCCCGTCAACGGTTTCTGTCGAATTGGGCAAAATGCATGGATGGCTTTTCGGCAGTGCCCATGAAAGCGCTGCTGTCGCCGGATCTGGACAATGCGTTGGCGGCGGGGCGCTGCCTTTCCGGAGATCCTCATGTATTGGGCGTATACCGCATGATGAATACATGCATGACCACCGGCGAAGCGGCAGGCCTGATGGCGGCATTGGCAAAGCGGAAGAATATTTCGGTTCGAAGCGTGGAATACCAGGATCTTCGCCCAATGCTGGATGCGGCGGGCTTCATTCTGTAACACGTTGAGCATACGCTGTCCATTCCAGGGAATCCGTCTGGAATGGACGTTTTTTTTCTGCATGGCTGCAATGCCGTGCGGAAAAAATGCGCCGCGCAATCGCAATCGCGATTTTTATCGCTTGTCAAATTATGAAAATCGGCGCTGCTTTGTTTTTGCATTCCGAATAATTTTTATAAATCACCCAAAATTCTTTGTTGTTCAAGGACATCTTTGCACCTTATAATAATGACAAATCCATTGATTTAGGCGGTGTTTGACATGAAAGCAAAAAGCGCAGGAAGCCTTTCCTCACGCATTTGGCGCGCCCGAATGGCGTATTTGTTTTTGCTGCCCGGCGTGGTGTATCTTCTGATTTTTCGTTATATCCCAATCAGCGGCCTCACCCTTGCGTTTCGCTCGTTTAATGCCAGAATGGGCATCTGGCACAGCCCATGGGTGGGACTGGCAAATTTTCAGCGGCTGTTCGTTACGCCGCGCGCTCTTTCGTCGATTATCAACACGCTGGAAATCAGCTTATGCCGCTTGATTTTTGAATTTCCCGTGCCGATTCTTGTCGCCATTGCCATCAATGAAATGCGTGGAGTGCGGGTAAAAAAGATTTATCAAACCGTCATCACCTTTCCGCATTTTCTCTCCTGGGTCATCGTGGCAACGATTTTGCAGGATTTTTTCGGCACATATGGGGTTGCAAATTACATTTTGAAATCGCTGGGATTAGAAACCGTAAACTTTCTTACCAAGCCTGCCACGTTCCGCACCTTTCTATATTTCACGGCGAACTGGAAGGAAGCCGGATGGTCGTCCATCATTTTTATTGCTTCCCTGGCAGGCATCAACAGCGAACTGTACGAGGCGGCGTCCATAGATGGCGCGGGAAGACTGCGCAGAATTTGGCATGTGACATTGCCGGGACTGCGGGCCACCATCATCACCATGCTGATTATGAAAATTGGTCAAAGCATGAACGCCGGGTTCGAACAGATCTTTTCCCTGCGCAATCCGGTGGTGCTCAATTCCGTGGACATCATCGATACCTATGTGTACGATATCACCTTTGGCGCAACCCCCAATTATGGGTTTTCCACGGCGGTGGGGCTTTTCAAATCGGTGGTCAATTGCGTGTTGCTGGTGGTAGCAAACGCGACCACGCGCGCGTTGTTTGGCCAGGGGCTCTTTGGAGAGCGATAAAGCGGAAAGGAGCAACGATTCATGAAAGAAAAAACGCAAAAGCGGCCCTTGGATGGCATGGATATCTTCTGTGCGGCGCTGCTGACGGTGATGGTTGTGTTGGTAATCTTTCCGTTTTACACCTCTCTGGTAACGGCGTTTACCACCAGCGCTTCCTATATGCAGCATCCCGTGCAGCTGCTTCCCCGCAGCTTCACCTTGGAAAACTTCAGCTTCGTGTTTGAGCGCATGAACATTGTCTCCGGATATGCCAACACGATTTTTATTGTTGCGGTTGGCACGCTGCTTACGATGTTTATTTCGCTGACCTATGCCTATGCGCTTTCGATGCGCGACGTGCCCGGGAAAAAATTCTTCTTTTTGCTATTGCTCATGACCATGTATTTTGGCGGAGGACTGATTCCCACATACATGCTCATTCGGGATTTGGGCATGATCAACAGCCCGTTTGCCATTATCTTTCTCTGCGGCGTTTCCCCCTTTAACATCATCATCATGAAAAACGGCATTGATCAATTGCCGGAATCGCTGTTTGAGGCGGCGCGGGTCAGCGGCGCCAACGAATGGCAGGTCTTTCTGTTGGTTGCGGTTCCCCTGATCAAACCCATCGTCGTAACATTTTCGCTGTTTGCCGCGGTGGGATATTGGAACGAATGGTATTGGTCCATGATCGTGCTGACGAAGCCCGCCGTAAAGACGTTGCAAATTATGCTTCGCACCATTGTGGTAACGGTGGAAACGTTGGAAATGGATTCTGCCGCATCCGATTATACGGAAGTGTTCAGCCAGGGCCTGAAAATGGCGGCGGTGGTCATTACCATGCTTCCGATTATGATTATCTATCCGTTTTTGCAAAAGCACTTTGCCCAGGGGATTCTGGTGGGCGCAGTAAAAATGTAGGTCATTGCCGCCGGCCCGCCTCGTTGGAAAAGGGAGGTGACAGCGCGTTTTTCGGCGGACGGCGCGTGCGGTTTCATAAACAAAACATGAAGGAGGTCTTTTCATGAAGAAAATTTTGGCACTGGTTCTGGCAATGTTGATGCTTTTAAGCCTTGTTCCGACGTTGGCGGAGTACGACGAACATATCACGTTTTCCGCCACCTATGTGGATCGTGGTTCCACGGCGAAAGATGCGATGTATGATTTCTTTTGCGACCAGTTCAACGTTGATATCGAAATGATTCCGATTGCATGGAGCGCCCTGAACGACACCAACAGCGTCATGATCATGGGCGGCACCATGTATGATTGGATGATGATTACTTGGGATTACAGCACCTATCGCACCTATATGGAACAGGGTTTGATCAAGCCCCTGCCGGAAAATTTCCGCGAGCTGTATCCCAACATTGCCCGGGCCTTTGACGCCAGCGGCGTTGGCGACTATCTTTACTACGATGACGGCCTGGCCTATGGCACGCCCATGCCGATCTTCTTCAATTTTGCCTCCCGTCCCTATTCCTTGAACATGATGGCGGTCTATTACCGCGTGGATTGGGCAGAGGAACTGGGCTTTGATTGGGGCGCTTCCGTCACGGTAAGCGAGTTTGAAGAATATCTGCGGGCATGCGTGGCAAACGACATGTGCGGCAATGGTCAAACCATTGGCCTTTCCAGCGCGGGCACCATTGGAATGTACATGAACGTTCTTGCCGAAGGCTATAACGGATTTAACCTGGTGGACGGACAGTATGTATGGGGTCCCACGATGGACGGCGTAACCGACGCGATCAAATACATCAAGACCATTTACGAAGAAGGGCTGATCGATCCGGACTTCTACGCGCTGGATACCTTTTCCGCCCAGAACAAGCTGCCCGCCGGCATGACGTCCGCGCTGTATCAGACCGGAACCGCCACGAATTACCAGATCATTCTGGATGCCGCGGCCTCCGCAGGCATGGAAAACGCTGTGGAAAAAATCAAACCCGTTATGCTGACGGATGAAAACGGCGTATGGCATGGCGGCGAAGTGAAAAACTTCTGGTGCATCAATGTTTTCCGCCCGGATCTGGATGACGAAACCTATACGCGCATTTTGTCCCTGCTGGATTACCTCTACTCGAAAGAAGCAGAAGAGGTGTTCAATATGGGCATCAAGGGCGTGGATTGGGATGTGGACGCGGAAGGCTATTATGTCTCCATGCTGGAAGAGGAGTATTCTAACATCCGCGAAAAGTATCCCTCCGGCTGGTTCTGGCGCGATACGGCAATTTGCCTGGATGAGTTCGATCTGGTCAATCCCACCTATTCCAAGGCCGTATTGGACAATATCAACGCCGTATACGATTTCCGATACCAGTCCGCGGAGAAAAACGGTTACAGGGCCATTGACAACAAGGTCAATTTCCTGAACACCGAAGCCATGCGGAACTATTCTGTGGACATTGATTCGGAGATTACCCGCATTGTATGCGACGATACGATCTCCATGGACGATGTAGAAGCGCAGTGGGCGACGTTCATTGAACAGAACGCTGGATTGTGGCAGCCTGTCGTGAACGACCTGAACGCGGCTTGTGCAGAATAATTCTCCCTTTGCACGCGGGCGGCAAAGACCGCCCGCTTTTCCCTTGGGAAAAAGTATGATATAATGGATTCGCAGGCGCCCATGCCGGCAATCATAAAAAGAAATGAAAGGAGCCATCCTATGCGCGTTTACGACTGCATTTTGATCGACGATGATCGCTGGGCCCTTTCGGACATCAAAACCACCATGCCCTTGGAGACGGTGGGATTCCGTGTGGCAGGCGAATATACCTGCGCGGACGATGCTCTTGCCGATATGGCTGCCGTCAAGCCCAGCCTGATTATTTCCGATATTTGCATGGGCGGCACCAGCGGGCTGGAAATGATTGCCGAATGTCGCAGAAGGGGATATGCGGCGGAATTCATCGTAATCAGCGGTTATTCTGATTTCGCATACGCGCAGCAGGCCATCAACGAGGATGTGTGCGCATACGTGCTGAAGCCGTTGGACAGCGCTGAAAGCGAACGGGCCCTTCGCAAGGCATATGCACGGCTGAATGGCCTGACAAACGTGCATGAAGAGGACCGCCAGCATACCATTGAACGCGTCCGCGATTATATCCGCAAGAACTTTGACAAGCGCCTTTCGCTGGACGACGTAGCAGACACGTTTTTTCTCAACCGCACCTATCTTTCGGAGTTGTTTCGCGAACGCTTTGGCAAAACGTTTGTTCAATATAAAAATGAAGTGCGCATAGAACATGCCAATATTCTGCTAACCACTACGCAAAAATCCATTACCGAAATCGCTTCTCTGTGCGGTTTTGACAGCGCAAGCTATTTCGCCCTCGTGTTTAAGCAAATCACCGGAATTTCGCCGGGCAGCTTGCGCAAGTAAGGGAAGAAAATCACGCCGAACGCCCTGAGAAATCAAGGCGTTCGGCGTGATTTTTGGCGTCCCCGGCGCGATTCGAACGCGCGGCCTTTCGCTTAGGAGGCGAACGCTCTATCCTGCTGAGCTACGGAGACAG
>JAQXRL010000047.1 GCA_029218505.1 Eubacteriales bacterium
AGGCACGTGACCTCTGCGCGCAATACAGAAAGTGACAAGCATGGAGGCTGTGCGTCGCCTCGATCATACACAAATCTGCGATCTGTCTACAGGAAACAGTGTTTTCCAATATACCACATACAGCAAGCGGGATCAATCGGGATGCTGCAAGGAGTGCGCAGGATGGATGAACAGGCAGAAGTATACATGCAAAAATATCCGAAGAGCGTTGTTGATCTGTTTCTGTCACTGCGCCAAACAATATATGACAGCGTAACGGGCGTGTTGACAGAGAAAATGTGGGCGCGAATGGCGAACTATTCTATCGGAGACAAGTTTGTCAGGCTAATACCATTTCAGGACCATATCAACATGGAAGCGCAGGCAATCCTTCAATATAAAGAAGAACTGTCCGAGTACAAGATTACGCCCAGGGGAATGTTGCAAATATATTTGGTCCAGAATATCCAAAGCGAAGTCTTAATCCGGATATTTGCGAAGACATAACAGCCTAACTCCCGCTGACCGTACTGCCGGTCAATCCTTTGAAAGCGCGCGTCCATGCGCTCCTGTAGGGGCATCATGTGTCCCGCGGAGTTTCATGCCCGTCGTTCTTCCAATTGAAAGCGGTTTTGACAAGCCGTTCGCCGCCAGCAAGCGAATGGAGGCAGGGCGGCGATGTATCCTGGCAAGCCTGCGGAAGATGAAACGATTTGCATCGACCAGGCAGAACTGTGTCTGTGCGGAAGCGTTCAACATGGCTGTGAAAAAGGCCGGGCGTTGAACCGCTTTTTTTTGTCCAGTCTCGATGAAAATGCGGAAAAGATTTGAAAAACTCCTTTGTAGATGCAATTAACACGTTTTGTGGCGGTAAAACGGCAAATATGTTCCATTTCATATGTACACATGCTTGACAATGAATTTCATTTTACGATATAATAATAGCAACCGTAAATGCTTGGAGGTAATACGGAATTTTTGTGAAAGGTGATCTGTCATGAAGAAGCTTTTTGCACTGGTTCTCGTTTTGTGCATGCTCATGACCAGCGTGGCACTGGCTGAGACTACAGAAGCGGAACCCACCTACACGTACAATATCTCTGCCGCTGAGTTTCCGACGGTTTGGGATCCCATGCGTTCTCAGACCCAGACCGACAGCAGTCTGGGCGACTTCCTGGGCAACGGCTTGTACGCCTTTGACTACAATGAAACCATGGACGGCTACGATCTGGTTCCCCTGGCTGCGGCGGAGTATCCGGAAGATGTGACGGCGGATTACGTCGGCGAGGAATGGGGAATTGAGGAGGGCGAAACCGCCCGCGCTTGGAAGATCAAGATTCGCGAAGATTTGCAGTGGGAAGATGGCACGCCCATCAGCGCGCAGGATTTTGAAGACTCCGCAAAAATTCGTCTGAATCCTGTTGCGCAGAACTATCGCGCGGATAGCTTCTACAGCGGCGATTTGGTGATCACCAATGCCGAGAATTATGCCAAGTCCGGCGTAGAGAGCGATACGACCCTGCGTTCCTTCATGGAGATCGAGGGCGTCGATACCGTCGAAGCGTTCATGGAACTGCATGGCGAGGACGAAGGGTATATCAACTGGAGCTATTCTTTCGGCGACACGTATGATTTCGAGAGCGAAAGCTGGACCGGTGAAGCGGAAGACGCCGTGGTTGATTCCGGCCTGACGTTTGCCGAACTGTACACCTTCTACACCGAAGGAGCAGGCGGAGAATATATTACCTGGGCGGACGACGCGGGCAAGCGCGAATACGCATTGGACGAGTTGTATGCCAAGTACACCTATTCGGAGATGACTTGGGACAAGGTTGGCTTCAAGACCGTGAGCGACTATGAGTTCGTCATCATCTTGACCAAGCCTTTGGAAGGCTTCTATCTGAATTATTCCATGACCGACAACTGGTTGGTGAAGGCGGACAAGTATGAAGAGTGCACCACCATTTCCGATGATGGCGTGTACAACAGCACCTATGGCACTTCCGCAGAGACCAGCATCTCCTGGGGTCCGTATAAGCTGACCCAGTTCCAGTCCGATAAGGTATATACCCTGGAACGCAATGACAATTGGTTTGGTTTCAACGACGACCCGGATCAGTATCAGGCGACCACCATCAATTGCGACTACGTGCCGGAACCGGCCACCCGTCTTGAAATGTTCCTCAATGGACAGCTGGACGTATATGGCCTGAACAAAGACAACATGGAAGAGTACGCCGCTTCGGATTATACCTACTATGATGAAGGCGACTCCGTGTTCGCAATGGTGTTCAATCCGGACAAGGCCGCGCTGGAAGCCAACCAGAAGACTGTTGGTGAAAACATCAACAAGACCATCCTGACCCTGAAGGATTTCCGTACGGCCATGTCTTTGGGCTTGAACCGCGCAGAGTTCTGCCTGGCTACTTCCCCGACGAGCACCCCTGCGTTCGCGCTTTACGGAAGCCAGATCGTCGCTGACCCCGACAACGGTGTGTTCTATCGCACCACGGACGTCGCCAAGGATGTTATCGTAAACTTCTGGGGACTGGCGGACGAAATCGGTGAAGGCAAGACGTATGCCAACGTGGACGATGCCATCGACAGCATTACCGGCTACAACCTGGAAATGGCGCGCGCATACTTCGACAAGGCGTATGACGAAGCGATCGAACAGGGTTTGATGGACGAGGACGACGTTGTGCAGATTATGGTCGGCACCCCGAACGCAACCTCTGTGTTCTATAACAACGGTTACGATTTCATCGTCAACAACTATACCGAAGCCGTCAAGGGCACCAAGTTGGAAGGCAAGCTGACGTTCGAGCGCGATTCCACGTTGGGCAATGCCTTCTCGGATGCGTTGAAGACCAACAAGGTTGACATGCTGTTCGGCGTTGGCTGGACCGGTTCCACCTTCAATCCTTTCGGCCTGATGGAAGCGTATACTTCTTCCAACTACCAGTACGATCCTTCCTGGGACACCACGGCGGATATGCTGGAGATCGAGATTGACGGCGAAGCCTACACGGCGTCCGTTTGGGATTGGACGCAGGCAATTGCCGGAACAACCGTGAAGGGCAAAAACGCTGCCGGCGAAGAAGTAGATTTGTGCTTCGCATACAGCACGGATGAGAAGGAAACCAAGGAGCGTTTCGAAGTCCTGGCGGCTTTGGAGAAGTGCGTCCTGATGAATTACGATTTCATTCCGCTGATGGGCGATGCAACCGCAAAGCTCAAAGGCATGCAGATTGAGTATTACACCGAGGACGAAATCTTCCCGATGGGCCGTGGCGGCGTGAAGTATATGACCTTCAATTACTCCGACGCCGAATGGGATGCTTTCGTCGCGGAGCAGGGCGGCACGCTGAACTACAAGTAAGCCATTGCCGTCGGTTTTCCCGATACGTTATCGAGACAGGGATGTGCAAACATCCCTGTCTCAGTAATACAATGCATACGAGAGTATTGATTGGTAAAAAATGACGCGGGAGCATTCGCCGCGGCTGCATGTGCACCGGCTCGGGTGCAGGTCCGGCAAATGCGAAAGGAGACTGACCATGGCGAAGTACGTACTCAAAAGGATCTTGCTCATGGTGATGGTGTTCTTTATCATCATTTCCATGTGCTTTATCCTGGTAAAGCTGCTGCCCAACAAGCCGGCAGAACAGTTCGGCAAGGATATGCAGCTGATTGAGATGCGCCGGGAAGCTTTGGGCTACAACAAGCCCCTGATTGAGCAATACGGCATTTTCATCCGCAAGACCCTGATTGGCGGTGACTGGGGAATCAGCGAATCGCTGTACCTTGGCCAGAACGTATGGGATAAGTTCATGGAAAAGATGCCGGCAACGGTGCTGGTGAATGCGTACACCATGCTGTTTGCGGTGCCGCTGGGATTGATTTTGGGCATTTATGCGGCGCTGCGAAAAAACAAGTGGCAAGATCATTTGATTTCCACGCTGGTCATGGTTTTTGTCTCGGTGCCCAGTTATATTTATGCATTTTTGGTGCAGTACTTCTTGTGCTTCAAACTGAAATGGTTCCCATTCCAGATGGTCGCAGGTTATGACTATTTTACGTGGGATACGTTTGTGTCGTTGGTGCCGGCGATACTGTCGCTGGGGTTTGGCACGGTCGCGGGGCTAACACGCTATACCCGCGCGGAACTGACGGAGGTGCTTACCAGCGACTATCTGCTGTTGGCGCGCACAAAAGGCCTTAGCCGCGCGCAAACCACGGTACGGCATGCGTTGCGCAATTCGATGGTGCCAATTTTCCCAATGATTTTAGGGGAGTTCATCGGCATCATGTCCGGTTCGCTGATTATTGAGCAGATCTTTGGCATTCCCGGCGTTGGCCCGCTGTATGTTGCGTCTGTAACCACGGCAACCCCGGACTATAACTTCTTCATGCTGCTTTCCGCCTTCTATACGTTCATCGGACTGGCGTCCAATATCGTAATCGATATCAGCTATGGCTTTATCGATCCCAGAATTAGAATGGGGAGTAAGAAGAATGGATAAGAAGATTGATCTGAAGAATCTACCGAAGGACGCCTTTTCCTTCGTGAATCGCGAAGGCGTGATTCACGACAAAAAGTTTGAAACCAAGCCCATTGGGTATTTCAAGGATGTTTGGCTGCGATTTTGTAAGAACAAGAGCTCTGTGGTGGCGGCGATCATCATTCTGATTTTGATCCTGTATGCCATCTTTGTGCCGATTTTTTGCGAGACGAATTATTCGCGTGCGTTGACGGACACAATGTACCTGAATTACACCAAGCTTCCGCCGCGCATTTCCAAATTGGGGATCACCGGAAATAGCAAGGTGACGATGAATTCTGCTCGCTATTTGACATATAAAGCCATGGCCGAGGAAACGGGCATGGATCCCATCGTTGAGATCTACCGCGCGGATTACGAGGATGCCACGGCCAGCAAGAAATCGCGTTTTTATGATGTTGAATTGGACAATTATTACAAGATGGGGATGCTTTATCTAACCCTGACACCCGCACAGTTTGAAGCAATTCAAGCGTGGCAGGACGAAACCGGCATTCAGGTGATCTATCCTGCGATAACCGATTCAAAACAGACGGATGCGAACATCTGGTACGAGGCCGATAAGAAGGGCACGCCGAAGCTGGATCAGGATGGAAACTTTGTGTCGTTGTACAGATCGACGACGCCTGAGGATACCACCTATCACAGCCTGCGCATCCCGGCGGACGATGATCCTGACGCGCCGCTGGCGTATGCTCGCGTGACAGGCACGGCGGATGCCAAATCCTATGTCGTTCGTGTCAGCAAATACAATTATTTTCAATTCCGCTATGGATTCGAGCCAGAGTTCGTGTTCGGCACCAACGGGAAAGGCCAGGACATCTTTACCCGCCTTGCTGCCGGCGCGCGTTTCAGCTTCATGCTGGCAATTTGCATTTCTATCATCAATCTGTTCATCGGTTCGGTGTATGGTGCGATTGAAGGATACTATGGCGGCGCGGTTGACATGGTGATGGAGCGCATCAGCGACGTCATCAGCGGCATTCCATTTATTGTTACGGCCACGCTGTTCCAATTGCATTTGGCGAACAAAGTTGGCGTGGTGCCGGCTCTGCTGTTCGCATTTGTGCTCACGGGCTGGATTGGCATGGCCAGCCGCGTGCGCATGCAGTTTTATCGCTTTAAGGGGCAGGAATATATCCTGGCGGCCCGCACACAGGGCGCCAGCGATCTTCGATTGATGTTCAAACACATCTTCCCCAATTCGCTGGGCACGTTGATCACGGGTTCTGTGTTGGTAATTCCGGGCGTGATCTTTAGCGAATCATCGCTCACGTATCTTGGCATTATCAATCTGGAATCCTCGACGATGACGTCTGTGGGTTCGATGCTGGCCAACGGACGCGGTTATTTGTCTACAGATCCCTACATCATTTTCTTCCCGGCATTGTTCATCGCGCTGTTGGAAATTTCCTTCAACCTATTTGGAAATGGCTTGCGCGATGCCTTCAACCCGTCCTTGAGGGGGGTGGAATAAATGGAAAAGAAATTGCAGGTGCATTCTGTACGCATATCCTTCAGAACCGTTTCCGGCAAACTCCAGGCGGTGCGGGATGTCAGCTTCGATTTGCACAAGGGCGAGACGCTGGCCATTGTTGGCGAATCCGGTTCCGGAAAATCGGTTACATCCAAGGCGATTTTGGGCATTCTTGCAGGGAATGCCATCATCGAGGGCGGCGAGATTCTTTACGATGGTCAGGATTTGCTGAAAATTGGCGAGGACGACTTCTACAAGATTCGTGGCGACAAGATTTCCATGATCTTTCAGGATCCTCTGTCCAGCCTCAATCCCATCATGCGCATTGGCAAACAGCTCACGGAAGCCATGCTGCTGAAGGGCAAAGCACGCCAGCGTGCCAGCCGGGAGATGTTTCATGACAAGCTGCGGTTGCTGGAAAAATGCATGTGCGAAAGCGAACCGGCGCAAGCGGCAAAGGCGAAAGAAATGTGCGATCTGTTTCGCAAGTTTGAAATGCGCCATATCAATCTTGAACGCGCATATAACGAGGCGTTTGAGGCTGCGCAGGAAGCGCTGGTGGAGATCGAAAACGTTCTGTTTTTGATGGAAAAAGACGCGCTCAAGGATGGTCGCAGTCGGTGGAAGGAGATCCGAGATTTCGCATTGCGCGCACGCAACGAATTTGTTGTGGGTGATGCGGAATTTGCCGAACTGAAAACGGCGCTGGAACGCATGCATGGCGGTGCGGGGCAATTCAGGAAGGATGATCTGGAGAAAGCGAAGCAGGCTCTGGTGGAGGTTCGGGCGATCCTTTCCGCTGCCGTATCGAAGGTCAAGCCTGACTTCTTCGGCATGGGTTATTATTTGGAAAGTGGTGAAACCAGTGCGCCGAAAGGTTCCCAAGAAGAGAAAAATGCCTTCTATAATCAATATCTTTGGGAACACTTCATGCACAATTTTGTTGGACAG
>JAQXRL010000048.1 GCA_029218505.1 Eubacteriales bacterium
AGACGGATTGGCCAAGCGCAAATTCTGCATGTTGTCCACGGTTTCCCGCTTGAGTTCCAACATATCCATCTGCGTCAGCCTGTCTCGATTCAACGACGCGTTCAGCGTTTCATCCGTCATGGCGGTAAGGGCCAGGGCGCGCATCAAGGTAACATTGCTGCAAACATTGTTGTGCATTTGATCGCGATACGCCTCTGCTTCCCGCTTTTCAAATCCGACCAGCCTTTCCCGGGACGCATTAAGCAAAAACAGCATCAGCAAAAAAACCGGAACCATCACAATCATCAGATTGTACCGGACAATTCGTTGGGCCAGATTTTTTCGAGCAACATGCCGCCGTTTACCGGAAAGCCGCTGCATCCTGTATCGCCTGCACATAGCGCTCATATCCCTCTGCCTGCCTGTTCAAGAAATAGACGTCCAGTTCCCGATCAAATTCTTCGCGATTGGTTGCGCACAGAATTTTCGGCAAAGCATCCCCCCAGCACCGCCGCAAAAGACAGCTCTCCGCCAACATTGCATGCTGTGCGCGCAAGAGAATTCCCCGTTCCTCCGACGCGTCCACACCGTATTCTTTCATATATTCGCGCGATTGCGCCAACACTTCCAGGGAATATCCGTTTCTTGCTTCCCGCATGGCCGGCATCATCAGCATGGCATAAAATCCTCCGCCGCCGTATACGGCGCGAAACTGTTCCACGCTTTTTTCATACAATTGTCTGGCCGACGCGCGCAAGACAGCCTCGCCGTTTTGTTCGCTCCACATGCTGCCCTGCACGCCCAAATCTACCATGCGCTGTCCGTCCGCACTCAACATCCACGCCATCAGCGCCATGGCCGCGTCGGGGTGAGCGGAATCCACGCTGATCATCGTGGCATACATGCCGTATCGCACGCAATCCAGCGAATGCCTCGGCGCATTCCTATTCCGGTTGCGCGGTCCGTTCACCACCGCATAGGAAAAGCCCCGATCCCGGGCCGATTGAAGCGCCTGGGAAATCAGGGACGCATCCCCCATGTACGCCCCATAGCGTCCCATGGAAAGATTTCGGGCGATCTGGTCGCGGTCACACGTAAAGACGTTCTCATCCAAATATCCGCGCGCGTTTGCTTGCGACAGGACAAACAACCATTCCCGACTGTCCTCGCTCTGCAGCCAATCCTCATATGTGCCATCCCGCACCGGAGCAAACGCCAGCGCTTCCCGCAAATATCCGTCGATGGACAAACATCCCTCGTCCGTAAACGGCATCAAGCCCAGGGGGATTACGGCTTCATCCGTCGCCATATCCGCCAGGGCCTCCAGAAATGCGTCCGGCCTGGTAAAATCCATTTGGGAAAAGCGTTGCAAAAGATCTGCCCGCACCAGCATACAGGGCAGCCGGCTTCCATCCGAAACGGCGTCCTTCCCGCTTTCACACACCATTCCCGGGCAGAGATACAAATTTCCGTTTTCATCTCTGTTGCTTTGCGCAATCTCTGCGCCCAGCAAATGATCCATGGACGCGCCATTGCGCCGGGCAAGTTCATCCAGGTTCCATATTTTGCCCTGGCGCGCCAGCTGTTCCACTTGATATGCATCTCTGTGCCATGTAATCAGTTCCGGCGGCGCGTCCCCAGCCATCAGAATATCCAGCAATTGCTTCTGTGCATTGTCTACGGAAACCACATGGACGCGAACGTCCACCGCGTTCATTATCGCCCTGGAAACCAAATCGCTTCCCCAATTTTCCATGGCAATGGGAACTCCAATCAGCCATGTAATCTCCGTCTCCGCACAGGCGGCCAGAGGCAGCCCGGACAGCGTCATTGCCATTGCCAGCATCCAAACCAACAATCTGCGTGCCATCGCGCAACCCCTCTCCATGGTAACAACAAAATTATAGCATACTGTTTTTTCCTTCGCAACCGCCGTCTAACCCTTCACCGCGCCGATCATCACGCCCTTGACAAAAAAGCGTTGCAGAAACGGATAAATGCACAGAACCGGCAGCGTGGTTATGAGAATTGCGGAATACTGTATCAATTCCTTAAACAGGCTTTCCTCCGCCATTTCCACGGTAGTGGCGGCGCTGCTGTCTATGTTATCCTGCAACAGAATTTCCCGCAGGAACAACTGCAGGGGATACTTATCCCGATCCCGAAGATAAATCATCGCGCCAAACCAGGAATTCCAATGCCCCACGCCGTAATAAAGAATCATCACGGCAATTACCGGCATGGACAGCGGCAGGATAATTTTCAAAAACACATGCCAGTCGTTGGCGCCCTCGATGGTGGCCGCTTCCTCCAAACTAACGGGAATCCCCGCAAAGAAGGTTCGCATAATAATCATATTGTACACGCTGATGGCGCCGGGCAAGATCAGCGCCCACCGGCTGTTGAACAGTCCCAGATTTTTCACCACAAAAAACGTTGGAATCATGCCGCCGTTCAAAAACATGGTCAGCAGAATAAAAAAAGAACATACCTTCCGAATGGCAAAATGCTTGCGCGTCAATACGAAAGCACCCATGGCGGTCAGCAGCACATTGATGGCGGTTCCCAGCGCCACATAGAGCAGCGTGTTGCGAAAGCCATGAAGGATATTGGGATTTTTCAGCACCAATTCGTATCCTTTCAGCGTAACTTTGCCCACGGGATGCAGCAGCAAACCGCTGTGGGACAAAAGATACTTCGGCTCCGACAGCGACGCAAACAGCACATGCAGCATGGGATACAGCGTCGCAAGCATCAGCATCAGGATAACCGTCACATTCAAGACGTCAAACGCGCAGCTGCCCACGCTCTTTTTTTGCACCATTGCCATGGACAATTCCTCCTACCAGATGCTGGTTTCGTTTACCTTTCTGCTAACGGCATTCGCCGTCAGAATAAAGGCCAGGTTGATGACAGAATTAAACAAGCCCACTGCGGCGGAATACCCGTAATCGAATTCCTGCAAACCGCGCCGGTACACGTAACTGGAAATCACATCTGCGGTTTCATATGTAATCGGCTGATACAGCAAAATAATTTGTTCATAGCCAGCGCTCATCATGCTGCCC
>JAQXRL010000049.1 GCA_029218505.1 Eubacteriales bacterium
CCGATAGGGCTTGATCAAAATCACCCGTTGCACGGGTGATTTTGACTTTCGCCCCGGGTGTCCGAGGGCTTTTGTCGATTTTTCACAAAACAATACTTTGGTTTGTATTTATAAAACTTTGGTTTGCATATATTAGAATTCGGTCTTTTTATACAATACTTTGGTTTGTTATCGGCTGTACGCCAGCACGCTCAAATGCGTTCGGCCATTTTCCCGATCCACGCGATACATTCCCACCATATTGCCGGGACGTGTTTCCCGCACAACGCGCCTCACCAATTCCTGATCGCTCAGCGAAAACCAGACAGACAAGCCGCAGCCTAAGGCCACGTCTCTCGGCGTAGAAACGACTTTTACGTTTGCTCCTGCGCGTCTCAGGGCGCTTTCCAGCGCCAGCACCTGTTGTCTGGAGCGAAAGGCGACGATCCCGTAACTCTCCCCCATAGCGTTCCCTCCCGGAATCCCATTTCCTCGCCGGCTTCGGGCATACCGCTCCCAAAACGCCGGTATTATATTGTACGCGGCATTGGAATTCCGCGTGAAGGAGGACGCCCGTCATGGAGATTTATTTTGACAACGCTGCCACCAGCCATCCCAAGCCTCCCGAGGTATTGCGCGCCGTGGAGGAGGCGCTCACAGAATATAACGCCAATCCAGGGCGGTCCGGCCATGCGCGAGCGCTGGCGGCAGGACGCGTGGTACTCTCCACCCGGGAAGCATTGGCGCATTTGTTGGGCGCAGAGGACCCCATGCGCATTGTGTTCGGTTTCAATTGTACGGACATGCTCAACCTGGCAATCAAGGGATCGCTGAAGCGCGGAGATCACGTGGTATCATCCATGCTGGAACACAATTCCGTATTGCGCGTGTTGGGAGAATTGGAGCGCAGAGGACAAATCTCCACCACGTTGGTAGCGCCCCGGGCGGATGGAGCAGTAGATCCGGAGGACATTCGCCGTGCAATTCGCCGAAACACGCGCCTGGTCGTCCTCACCCACGCATCCAATGTTACCGGAGCGATTCAGCCCGTCGCCGCCGTTGGCGCGCTTTGCCAGGAAATCGGCGTGCGTTATTTGATCGACGGCGCGCAAGCCCTGGGCGCCATGCCGGTAAACGTTCGCGCGCTGCGATGTGATCTGTACGCTTTTCCCGGACACAAATCCCTGCTGGGCCCGCAAGGAACCGGAGGACTGTACATTGCGCCCGGTTGTACGTTGAACACGCTTCGGGAAGGCGGCACCGGTTCCAGTTCCGACAGCATGCTGCAGCCCACAGAACTGCCGGAGCGCTACGAGGCCGGCACCGTAAATCTGCCCGGCCTGGCAGGCCTTGGCGCAGGCGTGAAGCACGTTGCATCCCGCCTTACCCAAATCATGATTCGTGAACGGGAGCTTACCTCCGCCATATGGGAAGAGCTTTCCAACATCCAAGGGGTGGAGATCTATTCTCCCCGTCAGGAGGCCGCCCGCGCCGGAATTGTATCCTTTAATCTGGGAGATCTCAGTTCCTCGCAGGCAGCAGACGCCCTGGATCGTTCCGGCATCGCGGTTCGCGGCGGATTGCACTGCGCGCCGGGCACGCACCGCTTGTTGGGAACCGTTCGCAGAGGCGCGGTTCGGGTCAGCGTAGGAAATGAAAACAGCTTTGATGAAATCGATGCGTTCATCAAAGCTGTCCGTGAAATGATATAATGGGGTTCCATGCCAGGAACGCTTCCGGATTTGCGAAGGTCGAAAATGCTTTGGAACAGCGAAAAACTACGCCGGGCAATTTCGGTTTTTGTATTCTTCGCAAACCGCACGATATGCTTCCACCGTTCCAATGTCGATGCATTCGCCGTCAAACAAGTAGGCGCGCACCTCCCGCCGCTGATATAGCCATTCCGGAAAATGGCCGGGAGAATCCGGATTATTTCCTTCGGCCAGATATTGCGCGATCAGCGGCAACGTATCCCTGCGATACAGGTACAGCCCATATACCGCCAGATTGCTTTGCGGATGCTCCGGTTTTTCCACCAACGACAACACGCGGCGCTGGTCGTCCAGGGTTGCAATGGCAAACCGCCGGCACGCATCCACATCGTTCAGCGGCTTGGCGAGCAGCGTATCGCACCCATGGTGCAGATAGTCCGCCACAAAATCCGTCAAATGAAACGTAAAAAGATTGTCCGATACCGCAACGAGCAGTTCATCATCGATCTCCGCCTGGCGAATGGCGAAATCAATATCGCCAATGGCGCCCAGGCGATTTTCGTTTCCGGTGGTTCCGTCGTCCAACACGCGAATTCGGACCTTCGGATACGCAACCTGCGCCGTTTGCGCCCATGCAACAAATTGATCCGCAAAGCGATGGTTGGAAACAAGAATCGCTTCGTCAATGCGCGGGATCCTGGAAATCTCATCGAAGAGATAATCCATGATTGTACGGTTTGCAATGGGCAAAAGTGCCTTGGGCCGGTTTTGCGTCAATGGATATAGCCTCGTGGCATAGCCCGCCGCCAGAATGATTGCTTTCAAAAAAGCACCTCCTTCTTTTCTTATTGTAACATACTTTGCTATGAATCAAAAGCCTTTTCTTGACAATTCACAAAAAAGCCACTATACTGGTTTCATGAAATCACACTTGTAATCAGGAGGCAGCATGACCACAAAGCAACGCGCAAAACTTCGCTCCATGGCGAATGCGCTGGAGCCAGTGCTCCACATCGGGAAGGACGGCATTACGGACAATGTGTCAAAACAAGCCTGGGACGCCCTGGAAGCAAGAGAACTGATCAAGGTTTCCGTACAAAAGAATGCTCCGGACTTTGCCCGAGCCATGTGCGATGCGCTATGTCAAAGGGTGCACGCGGAACCTGTCCAGGTGATCGGCAATAAATTTGTTATCTACCGCCAGGCTCGCAAGAATTCCAAAATTATTCTGGACGACCTGTAACCCGAAGCCAAATGCCCCTATCCGGTGCGGCGCGGAACGATTGCGCCACACACCGCCGCATCGATGTTCTTTTCGTTTACGCCCGGCGCTTCAAGGCATTTTTTGAAGCGCCGGGCATTCTTGTGCGCCGAACAGGCAAGATCCCCCCCAGTTCAACGGGACAGAAAGAAGGGATTTTGCAAATGATACGCAGCCGCATCGTAAATGCGACTCCGCTGGGAACGACAAGATAAGGATATTGTACCAGGCGGA
>JAQXRL010000050.1 GCA_029218505.1 Eubacteriales bacterium
TGTTTTTGTCCGCCCGAAAGCGTTACGCCCCGCTCGCCCACCACGGTGTCATATCCGTTCTCGAACTCCTCAATAAACCCGTGGGCCGCAGCCGTTGACGCCGCTTCAAACACCAATTCATCGCTTGCTTCCGGCATGGCGATGCGCACATTGTCCCGAACCGTTCTGGAATACAGGAACGGTTCCTGCAACACCAAACCAATGCGGCTTCTCAAATACGGCTTGCGAATTTTCCCAATGCTCACGCCGCCAATCTTGATATCCCCGCGCTGAATGTCATAAAGCCTTTGCAGCAACAGCATCAACGTGGATTTTCCGCTGCCCGTAGCGCCGAGAATCGCCACTGTCTGTCCCGCCTTGACGTGGAAATTCACATCTACCAACACGGGATTGCTGCCGTCATATTCGAATCCTACATGTTCGAAGGAAATATCCCGATTCAGCGGCGGTTCTGTTGCGTCCGGCGCATCGGTTTCCGGATGCTTTCGCAAAATATCGTCAATGCGGTCGAAAGACACCAGGGATTTTCCCATATCGGACAGAATGCGGCCCAACTGGCGAATCGGCCACAGCAGCATGGATATGTAAGAAACAAACACCGTCATTTCTCCGACGCGCAGTTCGCCGCTGGCCGCCAAAAAGATTCCGTAAATCAGCACGATCGCCGTTTGCAACATACTGATCAAATCGGATCCCGACCAATAGACCGCCAGCAAATCCGCCAAGCGATATGTCTTGTCCCGCAATTCGTCGTTTGCCTTGCTGAATTTCTCCACTTCGTATCTTTGCCGCCCAAATGCCCGCACGACCCGCACGCCGGTCAGGTTTTCCTGAAGCACGGCGGACATTCGCCCTTCCGCCTCGTCCGATTCCTGAAACCATTTTCGTACAAAGTTGAAAAACAGCCAGGCGAACGCGAACAAAACCGGCACCAATACCATAGAAGCCAGCGTCATGCGCAGGTTTTTCCCCAGCATGATCGTCAGCGCTACGGCGATCATCAGCACAGACCGAAAGATTTCCACAATCTGTCCGGACAGAAATCGCCGGATTGTTTCCACATCCGATGTGCACCGCTGTATCCAATCGCCCGTGGCCGCTTTGACATGTTCGTCATAGGGCAGTTGCTGCAAATGATTGTATAACTTATCCCGCATGTTTTTGGCAATGGATTCCGAAGCCTCCGCCATCCACCGGCCGCGCAAATATTGAAACACGCCGCTGATCAAATTCAGCGCGAAAATTGCGCCTGCCATCATCCATAAATGCTTCACCAGGAAGTCCACGCCGCCCATGCTTTCCACCCATGTTCCCAAAAAACCGGGCAAACGCAGCGGTCGTACTCTGCCGATGACCGCATCAATGGTTTCTTCCAACAGCAGCGGCGTAATAAAACCTACCGTCACGGTTACCACCACCGCAAACACTGCCCCTCCATACTTCAGGCCGTTTCCTTTCATAAATTCGCGAACGAGCCTGACCTTTCGGTTGTGCATATGAAATCCCCTCATTTCTATCCAACAAAAATAAACCGCCATCCTCTACCCGGACGGCGGCCAATGACCCATACTGAGCGCTAACGCACCCCATCGACAGGCAAATTGGGACACCGCGGGCACAAATACCCCTTGGCTGAAAATGCGATTGCCAAAACACGATTCATCGTCATGACGGGTCCCTCCTTTCCTGCTTCAATTCATTATTGCCATTATATACCCTGCTCCTGCGTTCCGCAACCCATTTCGCAATATTTAATATTTTCTTAATGTCGTTCGGGTTTCATTCTTCGTTCTCTCATGCTCTGCAAATTCCGAAATTGTTCAAAAATTCCGGCTTCATGTTTTCGGTTTGTTCATAAATTCCCGCAAAAGATTTGATATGATATAGCCATCAACAAAAAGGAGGCAACAACGATGAAAACCAAAGTACGCTTCTATAAATGTACCACACTGATCGCCTCCGTGCTGTCTCTGGCACTGGCGATTGTACTGTTGGCTACCGGTGTATTTGCGGAAAATACGCCGAACATTACAACCATTTCCGGGGAATACACCATTCAGGATCCCAGTCCTGCCATATACGTGGCGGCCAAAAACGCAAACTCCGTCGTGGGTGTCATCACGCTTACGGAAAGTTGGAACAGCCGTACCCGGGAATCTTCCAGTCAAATCATTTCTGAAGGTTCCGGCGTGGTCATCACGGACGGCGGTTACATTCTGA
>JAQXRL010000051.1 GCA_029218505.1 Eubacteriales bacterium
CGCCAGAAATCTTATACATATTGGGGATCATCAAAAGCAATCCCTGGGAAGCAGTAAAGGTGGTAGTCAAAGCACCCGCCGCCAGAGAGCCGTGCACGGCGCCTGCCGCGCCTGCCTCAGACTGCATTTCCGCAATGCGGACTTCCTGGCCAAACAGGTTCTTTCTGCCATTGGCAGCCCACTCATCCGCCACTTCCGCCATGGGAGAAGAAGGAGTAATGGGATAAATCGCCGCCACATCGCTAAATGCATATGCTACGTGGCTGACAGCAGTATTGCCGTCACAAGTAAGCTTCATGCTCAACCGAAGGACCTCCTTTTTCAGTAAGGGTGGTATGCATAACACATCAACTTATATTATATGAAATGACAGCCACAAAGTCAAGCATGCATGCCCTGTCACCATAGAATTTCACACAAAAACGCATAAAATCGTCCCGCAAATCCTTGAAACGATCTGCGGGACGGAGCGCGTGTCCTTTCGAGAACACATGCCAAATTCGGGATTATTTCCGGAACAGGAGGGTCTTGATCTCATAGGGATGGAACGTGAGATCCAGCGAAGCATCGGCCAGTTTCTGCTCCAGCAGGTTCACCAGTTCCACGGAATTCCATTGGAAGCCCGGCGTTACATGAACGTTGGTGCGGCGGCCAAAGTTTTCGTACATGCGCACCACGATGCCGCTGCCGTTCTGGGCGCGTTTCACCACTTCCACCACAATGTTCTCCGCGTTTACGGCAACGAAGGGCTGCATTTCGGCGTTTCCCAAACCCTTCGCGGTCCTGGCCGGAACATTCAGATCATAGGCCATGTTGGGAATGCCCGCGTCCTTCCAATCGCCTGTGTGCGGTGCGAAAGAATAGGTGAAATGGTGCATTTCCTGATCCGCCTCGGGATTGGGGTAAATGGAACTCTTCAGCAGCGTAAGCGCCATGGCATTCTCGTCAATGGAATGGCCGTATTTGCAATCGTTCAGAATCGTTGCGCCGAAATCATCCTCGGAAACATCCGCCCATTTGTGGCCGCACACCTCAAATTTCGCCGCGTCCCAAGAAGTATTCTTATGGGTGGGGCGCTTGATGTTGCCGTATTGGATGTCGTAGGTGGCTTCGTTGTAGAAAACATCCACGGGGAAGCGGGCCTTCAGCATATAATTCTTTTCCTTCCAGTCCACTTCCGTGACGAAATCGATGCGCGGGAGATCCCGATACAGATGAATGTCCTGCACCAACGTGGAATGCATATATCGATATGTCACCCGCAGCACCGCTTCGATCGGACCGCTGGCCAGCATTTCCACATTCTGCACGTCGTCCACATCCCAATGCCTGCGGTCGTAATAGATGTTCACATCCCATGCATCGTAATTGTGGGGACGGTTTTCATAGCAGACGATGGTGTTCAGCGCCTGGCCTTCCTTTACCACCTGTCGGCCGCTCTTTTTCTCAATCAGGCTGGTAATGCGCATGGCCGAATCAAACCGTCCGGAGAAAAACGGCGTGTCAAAACCGTCCTTGGCCACCACCAGTCCGTGCGCCGGCGCTTCCCGGTCGCTGAACGCAAAGGCGGACACCGCCATGGGCGCCAGATTTCCCACAAAGGCCTTGCAAATTCCGCCTTCCCGCTGCACGGGATAGACGGTTCCATCCGCCGCCACCAGGGACTTTACGTTTTCGGGCGCATCGAAGGAAATTACATCGCCGCGCACATGGGACAGAGAGTTGAGCACGATCACGTCGCCCGCCATTTCGCCGGACAACGCGGCGATTGCCTCGTCCAGCATGGCGTTCAATTCGCCAAAACGCCGGGCATACATTTCATCGGAATCGTCGTATACCTTCTTGATGGAAGAACCCGGCAGGATATCATGGAACTGCAGCGTAAGCACGTCCCGCCAGATTTCATCCAAGGCTTCCTGGGGATAGTTCAAACCCGTGCGAACATACGCCACGGTGCGCCAAAATTCCACATCCCGCAACAGCAATTCGATCTTGCGGTTGTTGCGCTTGTTCTTGGCAATGGCGGTATACGTGCCGCGGTGGTATTCCAGATACAGTTCGCCCGACCATTTGGGCAGACGGGGATCGCCGCTCACGCGCTTCTCCAACGCCTCAAAGAAGGGCCTTGCATGGCATTGGTTCACCTTCGGCACGCCGGGCATGGGCGTTTCCATCCGGCGGCCGTATTCCAACATTTTTTCCGTCGGTCCGCCGCCGCCGTCGCCAAAGCCATAGCTCACCAGGAAGTGGTCGTCCAGGCCCTTCTGCTGGTATCGCTGCCAACCGCCCTTCATCTGGGAGGGATTGAGATCGGCGTTGTATGTTGTATAGTGCGCCAATCCTTCGTGCCCTGCCGCCGTGTTGTCGTTATGATAGTCCCGGGACGGAGAGAAATGGGTCAGCACTTCGCTGCCGTCAATGCCCTTCCACAGGAAGGTGTCGTAGGGCGTCAAATTGTACTCGCTCCAGGAAATCTTGGTGGTCATGAAATAATCAATGCCCGCCAGCTTCAGAATTTGCGGTAGCGCAGCCGAATAGCCAAACACGTCCGGCAGCCACAGGATGCGGCTGGGCTTGCCGAATTCCTGGGTAAAGAACATCTGTCCGTACAGGAATTGCCGCACCAGGCTTTCGCCGCTGGTGACGTTGCAATCCGCTTCCACCCACATGCCGCCTTCCGGTTCCCAACGCCCTTCCGCCACGCGCTGCTTGATGCGTTGAAACACTTCCGGCTCGTCCTGCTTCACCACATTGTACAAATGCGCCTGAGAAGACATGAACTTGTATTCCGGATACCGCTCCATCAATTTGAGCACCGTGGAAAAGCTGCGCACTGCCTTATGGCGCGTCTGATACAAATCCCAAAGCCACGCCACGTCAATGTGGGTATGTCCCACGGCTTCCGCCTGGGCAACAGGCGCTTTCTGGGACAGCGGCTCGTAATACTCCGTTTTCAAAAATTCCCGCGCCGCCGCCGCGGAGGCAATGCATTCCTCGCTGCCCGGATCGCGCAAATCCAGGATGTCCAACGCCCGGGACAGCGTCTCCAGCGTTATCTCCCGTTCCCGGTTGTCCTCCGGCAGCAGAACCGCCGCCTCGTAAGGCACGGCCAGATCATAATACAAGCCCCGCAGCTGGGCGCTGATGTGATCCAACGTCAGCCATAGTCTCGGCGGCTGTTTGCAGTCGTTGGAAGGCGTTTGAGAATATCCGTTCAGCAAAATATCATACGTTTTTCCCGCTTCCAGGGGCAATTCCCGATGATTTACGTCAAAGGCTTGCTCCACGCGCCCGTTGACCCGAACCACAAACTGTGGATTGGATGCGTCCCACTGGCCCTCTCGCCCCGTGGCCTGACGCAACACCACCATGTCCTTCCAATCTTCCGGCACCGTCACGCGCACCCGAAAATCCTGCCAGCGCTCCGCCATGCCCCAGATCCCGCCGTTCTCAAACGGCGCGAATTCTCCGCCATGGTCGGCAATTTCGATGCCCTCCAGTTCCATGCTCTCCAGCGTTTCAAATCGCTGGATTTCCTGCAGCATTTTCCGAATATGGCTGTCCAATTGATGCATGATCACAAGCATCACTCCTCTCTGATCTTGGTTCCCGGTCTGCTTCCGCCCGCTTCCGGACGGCAAATTTTCATCATAATTAACGCAATTTATTATATCATGCAGTCAATGCCGTGTCAATGATTTCACAAAAAAGCCCGGAAGCCATGGAAAAGACTTCCGGGGTCTGAAAAGCGCTTATGCACGGAACAAGGGATATTTTTTGCACAGCGCAGCGACTTCCTGACGGATTTCGTCCTGCTTCTGCTCGTATTCGGTGGCGCACAAGGCGATGAGGTGGGCAACCTTGATCATGTCCTCTTCCTGGAAGCCGCGGGTGGTAACGGCCGGAGTGCCTACGCGAATGCCGCTGGTGACGGTAGGCTTCTGGGGATCGTCCGGAATCGCGTTTTTGTTCACCGTAATGCCTACGCTGTCCAGCCGGGTTTCCATCTCCTTGCCGGTGATGTTCTTGGGGCGCAGGTCGATGAGGCACAGATGATTGTCGCTGCCGCCGGACACCAGGTCAAACCCTTCGGCCAGCAGGGCCTTGGCGAACGCCCGGTTGTTCAGGATAATCTGATGCTGATACTCGCGGAAAGACGGCTTCAGCGCCTCGCCAAAGCACACTGCCTTGGCTGCGATGATATGCAGCAGCGGACCGCCCTGAATGCCTGGGAAGATCGCCTTATCGATCTTCTTCGCCAATTCCTTTTTGCACAGGATCATGCCTCCGCGGGGACCGCGCAAGGTCTTGTGGGTGGTGGTGGTCACGACGTCGGCATACGGGATGGGAGAAGGATGCTCCCCGGTGGCGACAAGGCCGGCAATGTGGGCCATATCCACCATCAAATACGCCCCGACGGAATCCGCGATCTGGCGCAGGCGGGGAAAATCGATGATTCTGGGATACGCGGAAGCGCCGGCGACGATCATCTTGGGCTTGTGCTCCAGCGCAAGCGCCTGCAGCGCGTCATAATCGATGCGGCCGGTGGTCTTGTCCAGACCGTAGGGCACGAAATTGTAGTATTTTCCGGAAAGGTTCACAGGGCTACCGTGGGTCAAATGTCCGCCGGCTGCCAGGCTCATGCCCAGCACGGTGTCTCCGGCCTGCAAAAGCGCCACGTATACGGCTGTGTTGGCCTGGGAACCGCTGTGCGGCTGAACGTTGGCATGCTCCGCGCCGAAAAGTTCCTTGGCGCGCTGAATGGCAATTTCCTCCACCACGTCCACGCACTGGCATCCGCCATAGTAGCGCGCATGGGGATATCCCTCTGCGTACTTGTTGGTCAAAATCGTTCCCGCCGCCAGCAAAACGGCCTCGGACACCACGTTTTCCGATGCGATCAGTTCAATGCCATTGCTTTCCCGATCGTATTCCCGCATTACTGCGTCTGCAATTTCAGGATCGTATAAACCCAGTTCCCGGATCTGATCTTGAATCATGTCTTTTCCTCCCGGGCGGTATTCCCGCGCTTTTTTCGCTCGATTGATACAGGATTTTCGCAAGATGATTGCACGTGTAGGTGCATTGTATCGTATGATTCCATCCGCGTCAACCCTCGTTTGGTTATATTTCCCCGAACAATTATTTCCTTGTCCCCGAATTTGTGCGGAAGCCGCCGTGCGGCGAGTTCCGATTCTCTTTGACAGAATTTCGCGCGTATGGTATAATTGGCAACGCATGGATTGCAACAACGCATGAAAGGGAAGCGATTTCTATGAGAATCGGCGTACAAACCGGTGGGATTGAAGAACGATTTGGCTTTGATCAGACCATTGCAATGATTCACGAAGCGGGCTTTGATGCAATAGATCTGAATTTGGATCATCTTCTGTCATACGCGGACATCAAAAACCACGTGAATTCCGGTTTCTTTGATCTGTCCGATGCAGAAATGAAGGCAAAACTGGCGCCCTGGAAGGCTTCCATTGAGAAACACGGCATAGACGTATACCAGGCACATTCGCCGTTTCCCTGCTACATCGGGGACGCCGCCACGGATGCCTATACGCTGCACGCACTGAAAAAGACCATCATGCTTTGCGGATACTTTGGCTGCAAAAACCTGATTGTGCATCCTGCCTTCAAGCCTTACGACGAAAAGCTGGACCCGGAAGAAGAATGGCGCATTAACAAAGAAATGTACATGGCGCTTTTGCCGGAACTGCGGCAATACGGTGTAACGGCCTGCCTGGAAAACATGTTTGGCGTGCATCGCGGCAAGGTCATGAGCGCAGTGTGCTCCGATCCCCACGAGGCCGTTCGCTATATCGACGAACTCAACGCCATCGCCGGCGAAAAATTGTTCGGGTTCTGTTTCGACATCGGCCATGCCACGCTGGTGGGCAACGACCCGCTGGACGTCATGCGCATTTTGGGAAACCGCATTTGTGCGTTCCACATTCACGACAATGACGGCCGCAGCGACGAACATTTGATGCCTTACATGGGCATTGCAAATTGGGATCGATTCTGCCAGGGCGTGCATGAAATCGGCTACAACGGCGTGTTGAGTCTGGAAACCTTCAACGCAATCAACATCTTCCCACAGGAGCTGAGCATGGAGGCATTGCGCATGGAAAGCGCCATCGCCCGGCAGCTCTCCGAAAAAATCCAATCGTTCCAATAAGCCAGAGAACATTGTTCCTCTGCGCTGCGCGAAAAATCCCGGACTGTCGAAAAACGCAGGGAGAGCATGAGAGGACTTCGGACCCCTCGAATTCCTATCGGGACCGGCGGCATATGCGGCGACCACGGGCGCTGATTTTGCGGCCGGAATCCGCAGGATTTACGCAAAATCCGGAGAGGGTGGCCGTGGCGGGGAAACTTGCTTCCCCGTCCGACAGCTTGTCAAAAAGTCTTTTGGGATAAGCGAAAATCCCAGGCTGTTTTCAACAGTCTGGGATTTTGCATGTTCGCGGCGCGGCGCCGGAAAATCGGGATTTGGCCGCAAACCACTCTATTCCCTTACAGCACCACAGAAGAAGTATATTCAATCTTGATGCCGTTGGTCTTCGTGCGGGAAAGCTTGGCCTTGTTGCCCATGCCATCCTCGATTTGCATTTTTTCCAAATCATGCGCGTCAAAAAACGCTACGACATCGCCCTCCACAAAGCCTGCCCAACTTTTTCTTTTGGCAGCCTCCGGGTTGGTCGCTTGCTCAAAGCTCTTCATTTCTTCGGTCATGGTCGTTCCTCCTGTTGTAGAATTCCAAAATATTATACCGAATCTTCCATTTTTTTGCCAGAGGCGAGAAAGCGCTTTTGTTTGCGAATTCCGTTAAGGTTCCGCCCATCCTTTTTGTCTCGTGGCCAGCAGCGCCTGCTCCATGCACGGCAGATAATAATTTGTGTACTGGGATTTATTGGGATGATCCGCAAGGTACGGTGCGGATTCTCCCTCTGCGGGCAGCGTATACGAAAACACGTCCGCATACAGCGCGCCCCACTTTTCACAGGCGTCCTTGAGCACCTGCCCCGCTTCCTCCTGCTTGGAGGTACTCAACGCCGCAATTTTATGCGGGCGCAGAATCATAATTTCCGCCTCAGGATACGCTTCCCGCAGCATGGTGATGCAATACTCCACCGCGCCGGCATACGTGGTGATGCTGAAACCAATGATCCCCTGCATATCCACCACGCCGGTGGTCATGCCCGCATAGATATCGTTGCAGCCGCCCTGCAGCAGGATTAGATCCGCTTCCGCGCCTTCCTGAATCGCACGCTCAATTTGCCGGATGATCAACTGCACGCTCTTGCTCACTCGCCGGGATGTGATAAACGCGCCGTTTCGGGAATAATCCGTCAGACTCATGCCATAGCGCTGGGCCAACAGCACGGCAGGACCTTGTCCGCCGGCGCCCGCTCCATATGTGATGGAGTCGCCAAAACTCAGCAGCTTTTTTCCCTGCCACTGGGATGCCAGCGTCTCATTCGCCCGCTGGGACGGCGCATTGTTCGTATATTTTCTGGGATATGGAGTCGGCTTGGGCTTGACGCCCGGCTTGCTCGTGGGGTCTTCCGGCACCGGCATTGTGGGAGCCGGATCCGTCGTAATATCCGTCTCCTCCGGCAAATCAATGCCTTGCGTAGGCGTCGCCGTGACTGTGGGCGATTCCGTGTTCTCCGGTTCCATCGTTCCGGTCGGCGCTCCGCTCTCCGTGGGCGCGGATGTGGTCGGCGCACTGCTCTCCGTGGGCGCAGACGTGGTCGGCGCGCTGCTCTCCGTGGGCGCGGACGTGGTCGGCGCACTGCTCTCCGTGGGCGC
>JAQXRL010000052.1 GCA_029218505.1 Eubacteriales bacterium
GCATCTTTCGCCATATGATCCGTCGTATGATGACAGCGATGATTTTTTCGACTATGACGATAGCGACTACTATGACTACGACGATGGCGGCTACTACGACGATGGCTGCTATTGCGACTACGACTTTGAATCCGAGGGTTCGTATTGGTATCTTTCTACAGAGCTGGTCGACCTTCTGAAAATGCCGATCTCTCCGGCAGTGGTCGCGCACAACCTGTCTTATGACGGCCGTATCTCGATAGGCGACGAGGGCATCGAGACGGACAGCTATACCAACGGCTGCGGTCTCTATCTTATCGGCAGCGACGATATGGACGGCGTGGTTCAGATATACCTGGAGCAGTATGTGGCAGGCTATACCATGGCAGGCGCATATATCGGCATGGAAGCTGAAGAAGCCTACGATACCATTGTCAATTACTTCTTTGACAGCGGCGTCTTTGAGGTTCGTATGTGCGAATACTACGACGTCAGCATTTATGTGGAATTCGAAAATGCGTGCGGAGACATATGCCAACTCTTCGTCAGTTGCGACGATGGCACCGTCGACTCCTTTGTTCTGGTGACATTCTGAGCGCGTTCCCGATCGTCGAAAGCCAGAAGTGCCCGCGGGCGGACAATAAGCACAGTTCGCAGGCAACTGGCAGGATGGAGCTGCGGCCCACCGTTTTGAAAGAAGCCGGGAAACCATGTCCGAGTAGGTTGTAACGCGGGAACGGGTTGGAACCCCTTTGGCTGCCAACCCGACCATCAGGCCGGACGCAGAGCGGCGAATTGAAAATTCGGCTGCCATGCCCTGGAAGGAATCCAGGGGCAAATCCAAGAACAGGTACGGGGAAGCGGAAAGCACGTTCCAAGCGCAGCAAGGCTGCTGAAGCGGTCACTACGACCTCTGGAGACGTCAAGCTTCACGTGTCGCGGGTGAAGGCATTTCTTCCGAGTCGGCGATATCGCCGCCGGGAGAGCGGTGCGGAGGAAGCGCTGATGGAGAAGCCTGTCTGCGTCCGGACAAGTCCCGGGGCAGCGGCTGCGGCAATCTGTTTGATATGCTTGCCAGTTGGCAGGCACAGGCAGCAAAGCGGAATGCAGGGGAAATCACGAAGAAAGAGTATGACGGCTGGCGTTGCCACGATCCCGGGTTCGATACCTCCGGTCATGGGAATAAGGCCGTGCCTTCTCCGGAGTTAAGCGATCTGCTGGTGAACGCTCCCGTGGATGAAGAAACAAGAAATTGAGGTGTCGGTATGCTGATCCTGTGTTCAAACGGATTGACAAGTGAACAGCTTTTCACTGCGGCGAAAAAAAGAATGATGGGAAAGAAGTCGGCGGCATTGGTTGTGACTGCCGATCACGAGTACAAAGAAAAGAACTATCATGTGCCGCACTGTGTGAAGGAAATTTCCTCACTTGGTTTGTCTGTTGATTTGTTTGATTTGGATACCGATCCGCCTAAGGCATTGCTCGGCTACGATGTTGTTGAATTCATTGGAGGCAATCCTTTTTTTCTGCTGGATTCAATCCGAAAGCACAATGCGGTGCCTATTCTCGAAGCGATCGCAAGGGAAAAGGTGCTGATTGGATGGAGCGCCGCCGTATTCGTATTTGGCCCGTCCTTGGATCTGGTCAATGAATACTCGCCGGAGATGAATATTTGTGGCTTGAAGAATCTGCAGGGCTTGTCTCTGACGGATATCAATGTTCTCCCGCATTACAGCAGATTCCTGAATCGCTTTGAACGTTTTGAGGAAAGATGCCGTGAATTTGAGCAATTGCATCGGGTGAAGGTGCTGCGCTTAAACGACGGCGAAGGAGTGCTGATCGACGGTGAACAAATCACCGTTTCCCGGATGCCGTAAAAGAATCACATCAAGGCTCTACGGACTTCTTTTCCGAAAGTCAGCAGAGCCTTTTTGGGTTCTCGATAGGTTTTGGATGGAAGAAATTGCAAACCTTCAAACCCAGCGCAACACAGGACAAAACAAACGAAACGCGGTTCTGCATCCGCAGTCAAATCAGAGGGTACTGCCGCGAAAACTGCCGTTTTTCCAGTTCTAGAGCTGGATTTTTTCCGCTTTTCGGCACCATTTTATTCCCACTCGATCATGGCGGAAGGTTTGCCGGTCACATCATAAAGCACGCGGTTAATGCCGGGGATCTCCGTGGTGATGCGCAACGCCACGCGTTCCAAAAGATCATAGGGCAGCCGATACGCATTGGCGGTTACGGCATCCGAAGAACTGACTGCCCGCAAGGCTACCGCCGTTTCATAACAGGTTTGTCCGTCTCGCGTTCCGAAACTATGCAAACCCGTAAGAATTGCAAAATATTGCCAGATGCGCTTGTCCAATCCGGCTTCGGCAATTTCCTGGCGGAAGATTGCGTCCGCTTCCCGCAACATGGTCAGCTTGTTTTCCGTTACCTCGCCCATAATGCGAATGGCCAAGCCAGGGCCGGGAAACGGCTGCCGGGAAATCATCTCCCGGGGGACTTGCAAAACCTCGCCTGCCAGCCGCACTTCCGCCTTGAAGAGATGCTGCAGAGGATGAAGAACATGGTTGTCCGCGCCGGTTTTTGCAAGGTTCGCCTTTGCGAGCATGTCCGGATAAATTGCGCCGTCCGCGGTGAAAGCGGCTCCGCCCAAGGCGGCGGCTTGCTCCTGCAAAACCTGGAACAAGGTGTTTTCGATGCGGCGACGCTTTTCTTCGGGCGCAGTAACGCCGGAAAGCTGGGCGAGAACGCGCTGCCGCGCATCCACGCGAACCAGACGGATGCTAAGCTGTTCGCGGTAGGCGCGCTCCACCAATTCCACTTCGCCCTTGCGCAAAAGCCCTGTGTCCACAAAAAGACAGGTCAGGCGATCTCCAACGGCGCGTGCCAGCAATGCCGCGCTCACGGAGGAGTCTACGCCGCCGGAAATTGCCATGAGCACGTTGCCGTCGCCGATTTGCTGACGCAGTTTTTGGGTCTTGCGTTCCACAAATTCTTCCATGGTCCACCAGGGATCACATTGACAAATGTCCAGGGCAAAATTTCGCAAAATGGCCAGCCCGTCCGGGTCGTTGCTTTCTGCATAAAATTGCAATCCATAAAGGCGTTTTTCCTCGTTGGAAAAGGCCGGCGTCAGTCCGGCAGAGGAATTCGCAATGGGTTTCATGCCTTCGGGCAACAGAAGCTCCTCTACGCGATCAAAATACCGGTCGCTTTCCTCCAACCCGGAAAACAAAGGGGATGCGCCAAAAGAGATTTGCGCGGTGCGCCGGTCGATGCTGACGCCATGGGTCTGTCCGCCCAGAACCTCCGCCATTCTGCGGGCGCTTGCGCCGGTCGCCAGCACGGGAATTCCCATGTCCAGCAGCGCGCAATCCAAAGGCAACGGTTCCTGGGCAGCATCGCCGCCCGCCAAAACAATGCCCTTTGGCATGGCCGCACGGATGGTTTCCAACGAAGCGGAACCGGGCAAAACCTGGGAAAAAACGCGAATGCTGCGCAAACGCTGCGCAGTGCTCAGCGCCTGTTGGCCGCCAAAATCCAATACCAAAATGCGATCTCCTTGCATGGTGAACTCCCTTCGCGGCCTTATCTGGCCGGTTCGTCCGGTTTGGCAGAGCGTTTGTCCACGATGTCGATTTTTCGCTGTATTTGGGCGGAAACATCAATGCCCAAGGCATAGGCCAGCTGCATTCCATACATCATTACGTCCGCAAATTCCTCCGCAATGAGCGCCGTTCGCTTTGGATCCCGGCCTTCTTGCAACGCTGCAACATCTTCCGGATTCATCCACTGAAAATGTTCCAGCAACTCGCTCATTTCAACCGTCATGGCCATGGCGACGTGCTGCGGGTTTTGTATGCCCTGGATATCGCCCCAGCCCTTTCGGCGGCACAGAGCCAACACAGATTCCTTAATTTGGGCGATGGTGGTTTCGCTGTCGTGCATAGATGGCCTCCGCATAAGCATGCTTTTGGAATGTTCGTGCATTTTGTCGGTTTGCCGGCGGAGCGGGGGATTTTGCCCGCCGGTCCGCAAGCGTTTGGCGATTCTAAATCCGTATTTCTAGTCCGTATTATATCATATATGCAAAGAATATGCAAATGCGATTTCTCTTATGCGCTACAGCACGCGTATATCCAGCAATTGGCAGACAATCAGGGCCTGCTGGGGAGAGATGCGTGTACCGCGAAGATTGTCGGGATCCGTATGCAGGCCGTCCAACCGGCACGTGCTGAGGTCTGTTCCGGCAAGCTTTACGCCGCGAATTTCCGCATGCTCCATGTTGCAGGAGGAAAAAACCGGGTTTTTGACGGCGCAATCATAGAGCAGCAGGTTCGGCATTTCACAGAAATGGAATTCGCAATCCTGCATTTTGCATTCTGCAAGCGTGAGGTAATCCATGGCGCATTCCGAAAAGAGGAGATCCTGCATAGAAGCGCGGTCCAATTGGACGCCGGATAACCTGCATGCGCGAAATTCTGTCCTGCGCAGCAGAGCGTGCTCCATTTTGAGCCCGGACAGGTCGCAGTGGTCAAAGACACAGTCCAAAAAAGACAGCTGCATCACAGACATGCCGGAAAAATGCACTCCATGGAACGTGCAGGCGGAAAACCCAAGCTCCCGGCCGCATACGCCTTCCAAGGTTCCGCCGGAAAAGGACATATTCTCAAGATCATCGTCGCTTCCGAAACAGCGGATGGTTTCCAAAATATCGCCGGGACAAAGTTCGCCGGAAAAGATGGGTTTTTTGCGCATGATACATTCCTCGAATCACAATCCGGTTCCTTGGGCATCCATATCAGAAGGGCGGAAATTTCCGGATGGTTTCCGTCCCGAAGGCGGACGCCCAAAGCCGCGTCTCTGCAAACATCATACCATGTCCCGATCAGGACGGAAAGCACATACACGATAAATTAACGTTTGTGCTGTATAATGTATCCAATATTTTGCGTCGGAGGGTTTCATGGCAAAGGAATATTCCGCAAACGATATTCAGATTCTGGAAGGACTGGACGCCGTTCGCATGCGTCCGGGCATGTATATTGGCTCTACGGGTCCCAGAGGTCTGCATCATATGATTTGGGAAATCGTGGACAATGCCATTGACGAGGCGGCCAACGGATATGCCACGGAGATTACCGTTACGCTGAAAAAGGATGGTTCTTGCCTGGTTACGGACAATGGACGGGGCGTTCCCGTGGACATTCATCCCCAACTTGGGGTTTCCGCCGTGGAAGTGGTGTATACCCAATTGCACGCCGGTGGAAAGTTCAACAACAAAAACTATGCGTATTCGGGTGGATTGCATGGCGTAGGCGCGTCCGTGGTCAACGCGCTGAGCGAATGGATGGTGGTGGATGTCTATAAGGATTACGCCCATTATCAGCAACGCTTTGCTTCTGTAGAGGACCCGAAGACCCATAAAATCATCTCCGGCCGTCCGTTGGCGCCTTTGGCGAAGCTGGGCAACACCAGAAAACGCGGAACCCACGTGTGCTTTTTGCCGGATCGCCGCGTGTTTGAAGATGTGAATTTTCAATCCGACGTGGTGCGCAGGAGAATTCGAGAACTGGCATATTTGAACCGCGGCGTGAAGTTCGTCTTTACCGACGAACGATTGAAGGACGAGGAAAAGCGCGTGTCCGAATACTGCTATGAAGGCGGTTTGGCGGATTTCGTGCGGTATCTCAACGCGGAAAAAACGCCGATTACCGAGCCCATTACCTTTGAAGGCCGGCAGGACGGCACGCTGGTGCGCGTGGCCATTCAATACACGGATTCCTATACGGAAAATCTGTTTTCTTACGTCAACAATGTGCCGACCGGGGAAGGCGGCACGCATGAGACGGGCTTCAAGGCGGCGCTGACCAAGGCGTTTAACGATTATGCCCGCCGAATCGGCGTTCTGAAGGAAAAGGACAACAACCTGGCCGGGGATGACTTCCGGGAAGGCATGACGGCGGTATTGTATGCAGGCGTAAAGAATCCTCAATTTGAGGGGCAAACCAAGGGCCGTCTGGGCAACACGGAGGTTCGTCCCGTGGTGGAGGCCGTGTGTCTGGAACAGCTTTCCATCTTTTTGGACGACCTGAAGCACCAGGAGATGGCCCAGCGCATTGTGGAAAAGGCCGTAAAGGCCGCCAAGGTACGGGAAGCCGCCCGAAAGGCCCGGGATGTGGCGCGCCAGAAAAACGCCATTGAAGCAGCGCCGCTGGTAGGCAAGCTGTCCAGCTGTACCGGGCGAAATCCGGCGGAAAACGAACTGTTTATCGTAGAAGGCGATTCTGCAGGAGGCAGCGCGAAGCAGGGCAGGGACAGACACTTTCAGGCCATTCTTCCCTTGCGGGGAAAGCCGCTCAATGTGGAAAAAAAGCGGTTGGATCAAGTGCTGGAAAACGAAGAATTCCGTTCGATCATTACGGCGCTTTCCACGGGCATTGGGGAAGACTTTGATTTGTCCCATTTGAAATATAACCGTGTGATCATCCTCTCGGACGCGGATCAGGATGGCGCGCACATCCGGGCAATTTTGCTGACGTTCTTCTTCCGCTACATGAAGGAACTGATTACCGACGGGCATGTGTACATTGGCATGCCGCCTTTGTACCGGGTGCAAAAAGGCGAAAAGGTTCAGTATTGTTACGACGATAACGCCTTGAAGGAAGCCACCAAAAAGGCGGGCAAGGGATACACCGTGCAGCGTTACAAGGGACTGGGGGAAATGAATCCGGAACAGCTTTGGGAAACCACCATGAATCCCAATGGCAGAAAGCTGGTGCAGGTTACCATCGAGGATTTCGCCGAGGTGGAACATCGCGTAACGGTGCTGATGGGCGACAAGGTGGAGCCGCGAAGGGAATATATCCAACAGTTTGCCAATTTCAACCGCGTGGACGATTTCCAGTCCACGCAGCTGGAATAAGATTAAAGGAGAAGATCCATGGCAAAGAAAAACGGAAACGATGCGATTGTATTTCAGCAGGAAATCGTGCAAAAAACCATGGAAGACGTGATGCACGATTCCATGATGCCATATTCGGAACATGTTATTCTGGAACGTGCGCTGCCTCGCGTGGAGGATGGATTGAAGCCCGTTCAGCGGCGCATTCTTTTCACCATGCACGAACTGGGCCTTACCAGCGACAAGCCCCACCGAAAGTGCGCCCGCATCGTGGGCGATTGCCTGGGAAAATATCATCCCCATGGGGATTCCAGCGTCTATGACGCCCTTGCACGCATGGCCCAGCCCTTTGCCATGCGCGCGTTGCTGGTGGATGGTCATGGAAATTTTGGCTCCATCGACGGAGACAGTCCGGCTGCCATGCGATATACCGAGGCGCGCATGACCGGTTTTGCGGAAATCTTGCTGCAGGACATCGACAAGGACACGGTGGGCTTCCATCTGAATTTTGACGACACCCTGAAGGAACCGGATCTGTTGCCGGCGCGCTTTCCCAATCTGCTGGTAAACGGCGCCATGGGCATTGCGGTGGGTCTGGCCACCAACATTCCGCCCCACAACATGGGGGAAACCATTGACGCGGCCGTGGCGATGATCGACAAACCGGGAATTACCACCCGGGAATTGATGCATTACCTGCCCGGGCCGGATTTTCCCACAGGCGGCGTGCTTGCCTGCGGCGAGGAACTGGTGCAGGCATATGAAACCGGTCGAGGACGCTTGAAGCTTCGCGCCAAGGTGCACATTGAGGATGGCAGCGCCGGCAGGAAGATGATTGTGCTGACGGAAATGCCGTATCCCGCAAACAAGGCGGCGCTGTTGGAAAAGGTTTTGCGGCTCAGCGAGGAAAAAAAGGCGCTTCTTGGCGGAATTTACGATATTCGGGACGAATCCGATCGCACGGGCATGCGGGCCGTGATCGAATTGCGCAAGGACGCGGATGTGGACAAGACGCTGGCGGCACTGTATAAATATTCCGATTTGCAGATGACCTTCGGCGTAAATATGGTGGCGATTGCGGATGGCAAGCCTGTGCAGATGGGCGTCAAGACCATGCTGGAACACTTCATCTGCCATCAGAAGAATGTCGTAACGCGCCGCACGAAGTACGAACTGGCTCAGGCAGAAGCGCGCGCCCATATTTTGGAGGGGCTCATTGTCGCGGTGGACAACCTGGATGAGGTCATTCGCCTGATTCGCGCCAGCAAAAATCCCAAAGAAGCCAAAACACGCCTGATCGAGCGCTTCGGCTTTTCGGAAATTCAGGCACAGGCCATTTTGGACATGCGGCTGCAGCGCCTGACCAATCTGGAAATCCTGGCGTTGAAGCAGGAATACGCGGAACTGGAACGGCTGATCAAGCGGCTCAAGGGCATTTTGGCCAGCGAAAAGAAGCTGCTGGAAGTCATCAAAGCGGAATTGAAGGAAATTCGGGAAAAATACG
>JAQXRL010000053.1 GCA_029218505.1 Eubacteriales bacterium
CCCTACAACAGCACCAAGGCCAAGGAAGTCGTGGACTATGCGGCGCTGCTGTGCTCGCCGGAAGCCTATGATTACATGATGCTGGGCGAAGAAGGCTATGACTACGAGCGCGATGCAGACGGCAATATCACCATTCTGCCCGCCAGCCGACGCGCAATCGTCGGCACGCAATACTTTGTGTATTATTACGTGTGCGAAACGCTGGCGCAGCGAACGGAGCGTATTTGGCGCAATGACGAAGGCCAGGATTGGTACCAGCAATGGGAATATCATTGCGGCACGCAGCTAAAGGGCGCCGTGGATCCGGCACTGTCCAAACCCGTCATCGACGAATACATAGAGTACATGTCCGACTTGAATGCGCTGGCTGCCGAGTATTTCGTAAAGATCGCCACTTGCGCGTTGCCCATTGAGGCGTTTGATGAGTATTTGGAGAAATTCGATGCGTTGGGCGGCAACGAAGTTGTGGATGCCGTGAACGAATGGTATTTGAACAAGGAATTTGTCTGAGGCGAACGCCTGCGCAGACCGCTTTTGCGATCTGCGCATTGACTGCGTTTTTGGGGACAGGAAGGAGCGTCATTTGTGTACAGCATGTATCTCGTTGAGGACGACGACAACATTCGGTTTGGTTTGGAAACCTTTTTCGATTGGCAGGCGATGCAAATCCAATTGGTAGGCAGCGCTGCCAATGGAGAGGATGGCTTTCGGGAAATCCTTCAAAGCAAAGCGGATATTGTGCTGACGGACGTGGTGATGCCTGGCAATACGGGGTTGGAAATGGCGAAGCAACTTCGGGACGCAGGCTGGAATGGCGCATTGATTTTTTTGTCGGCATATGGCGATTCGGCAAAATTGCAGGCGGCGCTGCGGATTCATGCGGCGGACTATGTGCTAAAGCCGTTTGACGACGCCGCGATTTCAGAGGCAATTGACCGGGCAAAGCGCAAATTGGAGGAGCGGGACAGTTATGTGCAGCTTCAACGGGCGCAGCGTTGGCAAAAGATTTTGCAGGGCGGCCCGGATGACGCATCAAACGCAAAGACAGAATACGCGTTGACGCTCGTTGTGGCAGAAACCCAATTGGATGAAATTGCGTTGCAGATGAAATCGTGGGGCAATGGCCTTCTTTGGGCAGATCCGTGTTCCCGCCGGGAAACAATCGGCGTGTGGGCGGAATGCGCTGCGCAAGGAAAGATTTTGGAAAACGCAAAGCGGTTGGAAACATCGCTGTCGGAAAAATTCCCGTCGATCTTGCTGGCAACCTCGCCTGTTACGCCGGATGTATGGCGCATTCCTGTACAGCTGGCGAAACTGCGGGAAATGCTTTCATGGGGAACGGTATCGTTGGGAAGCGGAAACGGGTCATCCGTGCCCATGAAGCAGTTGGCAAGAAGCATTTTGCAGGGAATGCGCGCTTCCGATGATGAAAATTGGGTGCGTGGACACGACAGGGAAATCTTTGACAACGTGAATTCCGCCGATGTGCGGACGCTGCGGGATTTGCAGGACAAGTGTCTGGTGTTGGTGCAACTGCTGGCGGGAATTCTCGGCAAGGAAAGCTTGCAGGATTCCTGCGAAAAATGGCGAAAGAAGACCAGCATGCTATTGATGGAATGCGAAAGCGGCGATGCAGTGCGCCAAATGCTGATTTCAGGATTGCAGGCATTGCATACGCTGACCTTTGGACATGGAGAACCGTTGGGCGCCTACGCGCGCATCTGCGCCGCCGTGGATGGGCACTTAAAAGAAGCAAGTTTGCAGTGGATTATGGAGCAGACAAATTTGACCAAATGGAATCTTACGAAAGTGATTCGCAGCGAATGCGGCAGTACCGTCAATGAATGGATTCAAAAACTGCGCATTCAGGAAGCGATCAGATTGTTGCTGGAAACCAACATGAAAGTTTACGAGATTGCCAGCGAAGTGGGATACGCCACGGTGGACTATTTTTTCGCAATTTTTCGCGGGAAAATGGGGATTTCACCGGAACAATATCGCATTCAGAACCGACAGCCAAAATACGGCGCCATGAAAAATTGGGACAGACTGTGAAAAAGGTCGGGAAAGCGAACCATAACCGGCGGGGAGACCGCCCGGGACCGTCGATGCGCAGTTCAATCGGATGCGGAGACATTTGCGTTGTTTCCGGAATTTTTCAAATTGCTGCGGTAATTCGAAGGGGTAACGGAATATTCTTTCTTAAATGCGCGGTTCAACGCATCGCCATTGCTGAAGCCACACAGCAAAGCGATATCCTGCACGGTGCTGTCGGTCATCAGCAGCAGTTCGGCGGCGCGCTTCACGCGAATGGAGTTGACATAGGTAACCATGGTAACGTTGAACAGGGATTTGAATTGCGCAGAAAGATAGTTTTGCGACATATGCAGATCGTTCGCCATGTTGCCTTGGGAAAAGTTCGGATCGGTGTAGTGCGCAAGAATGTATTTTTCGAAACTGGCCTTGCGTTCGGAATCCTCGGACGGATGCTGCGCGGCGGCTTCACAGATTTCCATATAGATTCCCTGCAACGTAAAAAAGATTTCCTCAATGGTGTTGCAGGAAAGAATATGCGAAATGGGATCTCCCGCAGAATTTTGCATGGGCGCTTTGATCAGTCTGGACGTCGTGCCGATCAATTCATGCAGCAATACCTTTGCCACATCAGGGCGCAGTTGACGATTTACAAAGTTCTCCTCGTGGATTTGTTTTAAGATTTGCAAGACGCGCTGATGGTTTCCGCTGTGTACGGCGTTGATCAGGTTCAGTTCTACGTCCATTGGATAAAAGTATTCGGATTCGCTGTGTCGATAGGCATTGAATTCCAAAATGGCGTCGTTTCCGGTAAAGATGGTATATTCCATCAAACCAATCGCGTCGTTATAGGACTGATGGATGTTATCGGTTCCTTCTTGAACGCTGCCGATGCAAGCCAGCACAGCCATGTTCAGTTGCGCATGCAGCGTACTGCGCATGTTGCTGACCTTGTCAGACCAGTGGGAGTTCTTTTCCGGGAAATTGAACAAGACGGTGAGCTTATCAATGCCCATCGGGAAACAAACGCAGATGATGTCATGATCCTCTGACTTGCCGAACGTACTGGAAATTTGATTCAAGGTTGCGGAAGACACGGCCGCGTCAAAGGAAAAGATCACAATGGCAAAATACGGATGCCGGAATACGATGTTATAGATGGAAAGCGTGTTCAAAAGCTCATCCTGCGCGTCGGAAACATATGTGAGGCGCTCAAGCAGGGCGTTTTTTAATACCGGCCATTGATCAATCATGTTATCTCCAATCCTGTTGCGCGATAACACCTGCTCCACCGCCTGACGCAACGGGATCATCATCGATGTGCTGCCGGCGGTGCGATGTTCGTTGCGAATGCGCCGGTACAGTTTTAAGATGGGCGGCAAAAAACGCAGAACCGCCATGACAAAAAGCAGCAACACCATGAGAATCGCGGAGATTACCGCGACAAAATAAAATCTGCGCAACATGCTCTGGGGCATGTTTTCTGCGCCTTCGGAAGAACTGCATATGTAATACGTCGTGTTTCGCAACGGCAGCGACGCAAGCCCTACAATGTTCGCGTCGCCATCATAGGCAGCGGGGTTTTCCAAATAGGACAACATGGTTGCCTGAAACGCATCGCTTGTGTTTTCGGAAAAAAGGATTTCATCTTCCATCTTTACGCAGATATGATAAGAAGGGTGCTCAAATGCAGCAATGTTTTTTTGCACGGCCTGCCGGTTCAAATACACGATGATGTTTGCGGCGGGCGTCGGCGCATTATCCAGCGATTGTATGTATACCAAATAGTGGTCGTTTTCAATCGAAGACACGAATTGTCCCCCAACATTTGACGAAATGACGGATAGCCACGTGTCATAGCTCACGTCGTCCGCGGAATACATGCATTGGTAATAGGAGTTTGTGCGATAATAGGAATTCATGTTGATCAGCACGTCTCCGGCAGGATAGTAGATGGCAAAATCCACCACCAGATTGTCGTGGGGAAGCAAATTGCGATAGGATGAAATGGAGCGCAGCAATTCATACAGATTATAATGATCGGATGCGCTGCTGGGCTTGCCGATGTTGGAAAATTGGAAAACCTGCGCGTTGGAATGCATGATGGTTGCCAGATCAGGCGCGATTTGAAACATGTCGTCCAGATTGCTGCGGATCTGGCTGCAGACAACGCTGTTCAGGGAATCGGATTGCGTGTCAATCGCGCTTAGCGTATGCATGAATAACTGCTCAAGCATGATAAAAACAAAGATGAGCAGGAGAACAACCAGGATACAGAGCACCGTGGTAAACGGTGAGCGCATTTTTGTCAGCAGGTTTGTTTGAAGTGATTTCATGATGTTCCCTCGCCGGTATAGATTGAAAGACATTCTGATTATAGTTTACAATCGATCAAAAAACAAGAAAATCCACAAAAATAAGGGCTGAAAAGAAAAAATCATGGTTGCGTTCATAAAGAACGAAGCCGTTTCTGAAAAAACAGCGATTTACATGGACAAAATGATTTGTTAAAATGAAAACAGATGGAGTGCGCGCTCTTCAACTCAGCAAAAAGATTCAAGGAGGTTGTTCTGATGAAAAAGCGGATGATAGCGATGTTGTGTCTCGTGGTGGCGATCAGCATGATGGTTTCCGCGGCGGCCGTGGCAGAAATCAACAGGATTACGGATGAACCAATTACCCTGAAATACTGGATTCCCTTGGGCGACAAAGCCAGCCAGGTCATTACCAGCAACGCGGAAATCCCGGTTTATGACGTGCTGCAGGAAAAGACGGGCGTTGAAATTGAATGGATTCATTCTTCGAATACCGATACGGCTACCCAACTGAATCTTTTGATTGCCTCCAAAAATCTGCCCGATATGATCTTCTTCAATTGGCAAAATCAATATCAGGGCGGTTTGGCGAAGGCGGTTGCCGACCAGGTTGCAATTCCGTTGAACGACTTGATTGACGAATATGCGCCCAATCTGCAAGCGCTGTTTGAAAAATGTCCGGAACTGGCCAAGCAATTGGCGCTGGACGATGGAACCATCGCGATGTTCCCGTCTGCGCGCACGGATCCCATTACGCGCGTGTGGTTTGGTCCGCAGATCCGGCAGGATTGGTTGGAAAATCTGAACCTGGAAATGCCCACCAACATTGCGGAATGGTACAATGTATTGACCGCGTTTAAGGAACAGGACGCAAACGGAAACGGCGATCCCAACGACGAAATTCCGTTCGTGGCCGCCGGCTCGGACAACTTGAAGGTGTATTTGCTGTCGTTTGCAGGCGCGTATGGGCTGGTTCGCATGGATTTTTGCCTGCATGGAGACGAGGTGGTTTATAGCCCCGCGGATCCTGCTTACAAGGATTTCCTGACAGAGATGGCCAAATGGTATGCGGAAGAGTTGATTGACCCCGATTTTGCGGCGATGGATGGAGCCAGTGTGAAATCCATGATTACGACCGACGCAGCTGGCGCTTTCTTTGGGTCTCTCGCGGGAAATCTGGGCGGCTACAATGCGGTCCTGAAAGAAGTGTGCCCGGAAGGACAAATTGTTGGCGCGCCGTGGGTCGCCATGGCGGATGGAAAGGTCTATCAACAGGAAGGCGAGCACGCCAGGGCATTGACGGGCAACGGCGCGATTGTTACCACGGCTTGCCAGTATCCGGAGATTGCGGTTCAATGGCTGGACGCGCATCTGAGCGACGAAGGCCATATGCTGATGGTTTTTGGCATTGAAGGGGAGAGCTATGAAATGATTGACGGCTATCCCACGTTTACGGATGAAATCATGAACAATCCCGACGGGTTGACCTATGACATCGCGCTGGCAAAGTATTCCCTGAAGCCCAACACCTTCGAAGTGATGGACGACGACGGACGCTGCATGGAACAGTATTCTCTGCAAACCGAGGCGCAGAAGGATGCTGCGGCCGTATGGGGCGCGGGCGATTTGAGTCTGCTGATGCCGCCGGTATCCATGACCACGGAAGAAAGCCAGGAATACAGCAAGATCATGAGCGAAGTAAACACATACGCTTCTGAATGCATTGTGAAGTTCATTATGGGACAAATGGATTTGAATGAATTCGACGCGTTTGTTGAAAACATGAACGGAATGGGACTTCAGCGGGCAATCGAAATTCAACAGGCCGCCTACGACCGGTATCAGGCGCGCTGATTTTCGGGAATGCAAAGCATCCGGGAACGGGCAGAGACGCCGTTCCCGGATGCCGAAAAACCAAGAAGGAGATGCGGAAAATGCGTTTTATCGGACATACCATGGCCGTTCCGGGCATGGATATCGTACAGGCAATGGAATTGTTTGCAAGCCTTGGATTAGAAGGCATCGAACTGGTTGCGCAGGAAAACACTCCGTTTCATCTTGAACTTCCCGATGCGGAAATTCAGCGGATTATGGAAGGATCCAGAGCCTGCAATTTGCCGGTGGTCACGCTTACCCCATATTTCTGGGCCATCAACAGCGCGGATGGGGCAGAACGCCGTGCGAACTTGGAAGGCTTGATTCGCGCCGTGCATCTTGCAAAGCGCATGGGGGCGAAATTTGTGCGCTCTTATGGCGGAAAAGAAGAGGCGGGCGGAACAAAGGAAGA
>JAQXRL010000054.1 GCA_029218505.1 Eubacteriales bacterium
CAGTTGCCAGACCGCATCTTCATGATCGCAAACCTGGTACAAAAACGCCCGTTTTCCATGGCGCATTTTGAAATGTATGCCGGTTTGGAAAGCGGGCGTTCTTTGGAAAGAAGGATTCCTGCGCCTTGAAAACGCGCGCTAGCGCATCTGTTTCAGCGTGCGAATCAGTTTATCCACGGAATCGGCCGGGATCAGCAGCAGCCGATCCTCGGAAACGGGCACCGCATAGGAATCCGCGTCATAGGCGTATATTTCAAAGCCGGCCGCAACGCCGCTTTCGTTTTCCGCCTGAATGGACAGCAGGATGTCTCCTTCCGGGGTTTCGTCCACGCGCTGCGTCGCGGACAGTGCGGCGACTTGTTCCCACAAAGCTGCAAACGCGTCCGCATCGGTCTCTTGGCCGTTTTGCGTAACCAGCACGGCAATGGCGTCTTCCTCCGCTTCGCCATTCTCTTTGCCGTCCTGTTCCGTCGTTTCGGAAACCGTTTTCTCTTCCGTGCGCAGGAAGTTCCAGTTCAAGTCCCCGATGGCAAACGTAACCTGCCGCAAATCCTCGCAATCCAGCGCCATCAAATCCTTGCACCAAATCGCATCCATATCCGCATTCAACAGATCGTCCACGTCCTCCGCCGCTACAGCATATACCATGTTGGAATCCGGCAGACGTGCATAACGGTTGCCTGCATCGTCTGTTCCGCCAAACCACAGTTCTGTGGCAACATTCTCCCCATCGAACAGAAGGATCTCCGTGATGCTGGCGGCATCCAGTTGCCATTGCGCCATTTCCTCTTCCGTGGCTTTCGCCGTCACCAATGCAGACCAGGAAACAGACTGCGCCAGATCCAACAGCGACTGCGCTTTCGCGTCGTCCACTGCGTCTCCGGTGTCGGTTTCATACCAATGCTGATCCGAATTGATGGTTGTGCTGATTTCTTTGTAGGTAATGTCCAGCGCCGATCCAACCACCAGACGCGTGGGATTCTGCGCCGCAGGAATTTCCTCCAGCTGCGCCAAATCTTCGGTTGTCACCGAAAACATGTCGGAAAGAGACGCATCTACCGTATAGATCACATCCTCCGCATCGGAAAGTCCCAGATAATACCCGTCGCGGAAAGGCGTTTCATCGCCCATCGAATATTCTGTGGACGTACCATCCGACCATTCCGCGGTAACGGCAAATTCCGGCGCATCCAATCCGTAGTCCGCCGGATTTTCCACATTCTCCAGCTTGCGCGTGCCCTCCATGGCCAGCAAATCGTCGGCCAGTTCCTGAACCGCATCCTGATTCACCGGAAAAGCGTCGTCCGCAGCATTGACCCAGGCGCCTTCCTGCCGTACAAAATGATATTCCTCGTCCCCATTTCCCCAGGCCAATCCCGTAAGGGCGTCGGACGTCTGCTGCGTAAACGCATACGTCCCCGCCGCTTCCTGAACCTGGCTTCTTTGGCCGATTTGCTGAACCAGGAAATAGCTGGCAAACAGCACAACCAGCACGCCCAGCAAAAGCACGCTCTTTACCCAACGCTTCAACGTCTTTTCCTCCTTATGCAAATTCCAACGCCAACCGCCACAAATGCCGCGGGAATCAAGCCAACCATCACGATGCTCCACATGGTGCTTTCGGAACTGGTCAGCGTGAGCGTTCCGCTATCCATGGACTTGGCGCGAATGGAGATGCTTTCTTCCTGTTCGCACATCCAATTCAACGCGTTCAGGAACAAATTGCTGTTGGCTCCGGAAACCATCCTGTCAACGGACTCATCCAGCAAAAGCGCCGAGGAAAACCAGCACAGCTTTCCTTCGCCCTGCTGGGCCGCAGCCGCAACATGGAAACTTCCTTCCGCGTCGCCCTCTTCCCGGTCCGTGGTGGTGGCGTTCAAACCATCCAACTTTGCATACGCGCTGTCCGACGTATTCAACAGGAACGTCACTTCCGAAGAAGAATCCGCCGTTTCCACAATAGGCTGCGCCAAGGGCGTCAGAATGTAGTATCCGCCCTCCATCAGCGGATCGGTAATTTCGTGGGATTGAATATCCGGCAACAAATAATAGGGATACCGGTTCACATGCATTCTTCCATCGCCTTCAAGAATCAATCCGCGTTCCACCGTCAGTCCCATCGCGCTCGTCACGCTCAATAGATTGCTCATTTCGCCCGCATCCATATAGTCCGTCACCAACGCCATGCATCCGCCGTTCTCCAGATATGCCTTCAACATATCCGCTTCGTCCTCGCTCACATCTCCCGTGGGAGCAGAAACGATCACGGCGCTGGCGTCCTCCGGCACGCTGTCCAGGCTGAGCAGACTCAACGACTCCGTTTCCATGTTGTCCTGGGCAAGCATCTCCAGCATGCTTTCGCTCAATTCTGTCTCGCCATGCCCCGTCAAAACATAAACCTTTGGCAGATTGTCGCTGGATACGTAATGAATGGCGTTCGTCAGGGCATTTTCGCCGTCGAATTCCGTGGTTGTGGTATAATTATACGTGGAATAATTCATGTCATAGCTGGTAACATAAATGTCCGAATAGCTTACCAGGCGATAACGTTCCCCACATTCCACCAGCACGCTGTTGGCATACAGTTGAGACAGGCTCAAATCATAATTTTCCAGAAAGGTAGGCCGCACGGCTGGGTCTACATATGTCACGGAAACGTGATCGCTCAAGCCCGCATAGCGATCCAGCAGCCGGGAAATGGTATCATCTTCATTTCCGGTGGTTGCCAGCAAATACAGCGCAACATCCTTATCCAGGCTGGCGGCAATGCGCTTGGTTTGATCCGACAGGCTGTAAATCGCCTGGCTCGTGAGATCCAATTGCGTAATTGCAGACGGCAGCGCGCCCGCCACCATGTTGGCAATGACCGCAATGGCAATCACCATAACCGCCGCAAAGGCGGAATAACTGCCCGCGCGGAAGCGCTTGCCAAACATCCGCGGAAGCGATTCCCGAATGGATCGTTTCATTCGCTCCACCTCCTTTTTTCCATGGCCTGCACGGACAAAAACAGGAACACACACGCAATGGACACATAATACACCACCGCTGTCATGTCAAACACACCGTCTACGAACGTATAAAAGCGATCGAACACGCTTAATTGGTTCATGATTCTTCCAAACAATCCTGCAAACGCCGCAGAATCGTTGCCATACCAAAGATACAAACCGCCGATGCCCAGCAACGCCGCCAGGAAAGACACGATGGGATTCTTGGCC
>JAQXRL010000055.1 GCA_029218505.1 Eubacteriales bacterium
TATGGCGGCATACGCCCTTTCCCGCAAACATCTGTACGGAAAGAGGCTGCTGAGCACGCTGTTCATCATTCCCATGTGGTTCAGCGGCGGACTCATTCCCACCTTTCTGGTGGTTCTGCAAATCGGCCTGTTCAACAAACCCTACACCATGCTGTTGATCGGCCTGGTATCGGTTTACAACACAATCATCTGCCGCACGTTTTTGCAGCAATTGCCGGAAGAGCTTTCTGAAGCAGCCCGCATTGACGGATGCAACGATTTCCGCATCATGACGTCGATCCTCCTGCCCCTGTCCACGCCCATTCTGGCGGTGCTGGCGCTATATTACGGCATGGGGCACTGGAACGATTACTTCAGCAGCATGATCTATCTAAATGAACGCTCCTACATGCCGCTGCAACTGTTCCTTCGGGAAATCCTTTTGATGAACGCCCAGATAGACATGTCCGGAACCACGGAAGAATTGCAGGACATGGCCTTCCGGGCATATATCAGTCAATCCATGCGTTACGGCTTGATCGTGGTGGCGTCTTTGCCCATGCTGATTCTCTATCCTTTCGTGCAGCGTTATTTCGTGCAGGGCGTCATGATCGGCGCGCTGAAGGGGTAATTGGAAATTGGATCATAGCGCTGAAAATCAGCGTTATAGAATAAAGGAGGTATCCCTATGACACGGAAATTTCTCCCCTTGCTGCTGGCGTTGGTGCTGGTCTTTTCCTGCGTGGGCTTCTCCGCCGGCGCGGAAGATGCGGATGGAAAGACGTACACGCTGATGGCTTCCGTCAACGCATCCTCGGGAAACTGGGACGACCTGTGGTTCTTCCAATCCATTGAAGAGGAACTGGGCATCCGCTTCGAAATCGAACAGGTCAGCGAAGCTTCGTTCGAAGAAAAGAAAAACCTGGCGCTGGCCACCAATATGTATCCGGATCTGTTCATTGGCGGCATCAGCAGCGCGGAAATCGCCACATACGGGGAAATGGGCGTTTTCCTGCCTTTGGAAGACTACATCAATTGGGAAAACACGCCCGCCATTATGGCCTGGTCTGAAATGTATCCGGACTACCTGAATTCCCTGAAATACCCGGACGGTCACATTTATGACATTCATGGCATGCAGCTCTCCAGCCGCGAACTGACCGACTGCCGCTACTGGATCAATCACGAATGGGCCAACGAGATTCTGGGACATCTGCCCACCACGCTGGACGAGTATTATGCATACCTCAAGGGCGTAAAGGAAGGCGACATGAACGGCAACGGCGACGCCACCGACGAAATCCCCATGGGCGGTCGTTTCAGGGGCGTCATGGGTTCCAGCGAGAATTACTACGATTGCACCATTCCGATTCTGGCCGCCTTTGGGTACACCGAGCGCGGTCTGGAATTCATGGATGGAACGGCGCAATTCAATCCCATTCAGGACAATTACAAAGAATACCTGAAGTTCATGAACAAGCTGTTTACGGAAGAGCTGATCGATCCCGAATACTTCACCCAGGCCCAGGATCAGTTCACCGCCAAGCTGGCTTCCGGCGTCACGGGCGCATTTGTGGACTTTGCCCACTGGCTGAACATCAGCGATGAGAACATCTGGCGCCAGTATGGCTCCAACGCGCCCCTGACCTCCCAATACAATGACCAGCAGATCTGGCCCGGCCACGAATTCTCCGTTCAGGGGCAGCAGTGGATCATTACCGATAAGTGCGACGATCCGCAGGATCTGATGCGCCTGCTGGACTATCTGTTCACCTTGAACCCAGACGAATACGAAATCGTAAACGCGGAAACCTCCGAACACGAAACCTTCTTCGGGGAATACGCTCAATATGTCCTTCGGGACGACAGCGGAGATTTCTCCCAGCGCTTTGGCGCACAGCTGGGCACATGGGAAGAGCATCCCGAATGGGGATGGGAAATGACGGAATATGAAACCAACGGCGAGACGCGCCAGCTGGTAAACATCGTCTATCCCACGGAAGAATATACCAACCGCAACGACTTTGTCAGAAAGGTCATGACTCCCTGGGCGTTCCCCTACATGAGCGCCAACCAGGCCATTGTCAGCGTCAACGCCTTTGATACCGGCAATGCGGAAGGCGAACTGACCGCCAACGTGTTTGAATACCTGGTGCCGTATTATCACGAGGGCAACCCGGGCAACTTTAAGTTCACCGCCGCGGAAAGCGACGAGTTGTCCCTGCTGGAATCCGACCTGGCTTCCTACGTGGACCAAATGGTTTCCAAGTTCATCATCGGCGACGTCAGCATTGACAACGAGTGGGACAACTTCGTAAAGGGCTGTGAATCCCGCGGCATTTCCCGCTATGTGGAAATCTATCAGACCGCTTATGACCGTTCCTACGGCGCCGCGGAATAACGGCGCGCCCAAAATGCCTCGAAGCGGGAAACATTCCGAAATCCGGCAGCCGCAAAGGGCGGATATCTGCGTTGAGCAGGTGTCCGCCCTGCTTCTTTGCACCGGCTGCACGGCGCGAGGCAACCTTTCCGCCAATGATTTCCGGACACGCAAAAGAAATTGACCAGCCGTATCCCGTCACGCAATCGGACGGTTCATTCGTCCGGAAGAGATACCGCCGCAGCCTGATCATCTCACCCCGGCACAGCGGCGGCTCTCCCTTGAAAATGCCGGCGGGCTGTTCGACCTTAAGCCGGAATTGGAATGCTTCGGCTTCATTCCCCTTTGTATTCCTTCCAGCGCCGCTACCATGCCGGTCCGGCCACGGCGCTCCTGCTGTGAATTGCCGGATTGTTTCGCGTTTCTGCGATTTGGCGTTCTTTGGGCCGCAAATGGTTTTCCGGTCACTGGCAAGGCAGGAAAACCGCCCCGTCGCATAGAAGTATTTCTGTGCCGCTTGTCCGCCCGTGCAAGCGCCGAATACGTGATGCCGGAAAGGAGAAACCAAATGCTGGGATTAAAACGAGGCCGCGTCGCCCTGGCAGACGCCCAAGCGGAATGGCCGCAAATCGCCGCGGAAACCATCCGCGATTTGTGGGATATCTTTGGAAACACGGCCCGAGATATCCAGCACATCGGAAGCACGGCCATTCAAGCCATCAAGGCAAAGCCAATCCTGGATATCGCCGTGGGCGTAGAAAGCCTTTCGTCCTTGGAAAGCATCCTTCCCCGGTTGGAAAAACGCGGCTACCGGCGCAGTCATAACCGCTTTTGCGAGGATCTGCTGTATGTTCGCCAGGACGCCCAGGACATCCGCACGCATCAAATTCACATCCTGATCTACGGCTGCTTGCAGTGGCGAAACGACATTGACTTCCGGGATTACATGAACGCCTTTCCGGAAAAAGCCCGGGCATACGAGCATTTGAAGACCACCTTGGCGGAAAAATGCCACGACAATCAAGCCATATACACCGACGGAAAGAACCCTTACATGACGAAAGTTCTTCCCGACGCGCGCATCTGGACAGAAATGAAGCGCAGAATGGACGTTGCGTCCTTTGATCCCATTGAAAAGGGATGGTCGTGCGATCGAAAATACCGCATCGCGACATCCGGCGGCGCTAAGTATCTTCTGCGCGTCACACCGCCGGAAAAAAGCGCCTCTCGGGAAAAGATGTTCCGCATGATGCGCCGCGTGGCGCAATTGGGCATTCCCATGTGCCAGCCGGTGGAGTATGGCGTGCTGGAAGAGGGCGCATACAGCCTGCAAAGCTGGATTGAGGGCGTTGACGCGGAAGCCGTCTTGCCGGGCATGTCCGAAACGCGCCAATATGCATACGGTCTTGACGCCGGCAAAATCCTAAAAAGAATTCATTCCATTCCCGCGCCAGATTCCCAGGAAGATTGGGCGCTGCGCTTCAATCGGAAAATCGACCGCAACATCCAAATGTATTTGCAATGCGCCCAAAAATACGAAAACGGCCAGGCGTTTCTGGACGAAGTCCAGGCAAACCGGCATTTGCTGAAGAACCGCCCACAGACGTTCCAACACGGCGACTACCACATCGGCAACATGATGATCGACACGGATGGAAACCTGCAAATCATTGATTTTGACCGATATGATTTCGGCGATCCATGGGAGGAATTCAACCGAATCGTCTGGTGCGCGCAAGCCTCGCCGCTCTTTGCCTCCGGCATGGTAAACGGATATTTCGACGGAAACGTGCCCGTAGAGTTCTGGCGGCTGCTGGCGTTGTATATCGCTTCCAATACGCTTTCCTCCCTTCCCTGGGCAATTTCATTTGGCCAACGTGAAATCGACACCATGCGCAATCAGGCGCGGGAGGTTTTATCGTGGTATGACGGAATGAAAAATCCCGTGCCGGCATGGTATGTCCCGGATTTTCGCTTTCCATTGCCGGCGTCGTATCCTGCGCGCTGAAAGCCCGTTGGACGTTCAGCTGTCCCCGGCAAGGCAAACGCCGTTTTGTCAAATTCGCAGGCGCGCCGACGCATACGAGAGCACGCCACGGGAAGCGATTGCGCAACGCAAAGCCCCGCAGTCCATTTGCCGGAACTTGCGCCGATCCAATCTGATTTGCGCGGAAGCGTCCTGTACGATTTTGAAAACCGCAAGGCCATGATTTGCGGCATCGGTCTTTTCCGAAACGCCCTGCGCAAACAATATGGGACGCATACGCCTTGGGCGCAACCGCTTTCGCAATTTTTCCGATTGCGGCCAGCGGCGCACGCGCGAAAGGAGGGTTCGATTGCATTACGCGAATTACAAAACCATCTTGTCCCCCAAAAACGGAATGAATCTGTTCCGTGGATGCACCCATGGATGCATTTACTGCGACGCGCGCTCTGCCTGCTATCAAATGCAGCACGATTTTGAGGACGTAGAGGTAAAAGCGAATGCCGCCGCCATCCTGGATGAGCAACTCCACAGAAGGCGCAAGCCCTGTATGATCGCCACAGGCGCAATGTGCGACCCTTATCTTCCCCTGGAGGAGGATCTGAAGCTGACCCGGCAATGTCTGGAGGTAATCCTGCGGCGGGGCTTTGGCCTGACGCTGCTCACCAAGTCCGCGCGGGTTCTGCGGGATATGGACTTGTTCAAAGCCATCCATGCGGAAACGAAATGCGTGGTGCAAATGACGCTGACCACATACGATGAACGCCTGTGCCGCATCATTGAGCCAAACGTATCCACCACAGCCCAGCGTGTCGCCGCGCTGAACGCGTTTCGGGATGCGGGCATTCCCACCGTGGTCTGGCTGTCGCCGGTCTTGCCCTTTCTCAACGACACGGAAGAAAACCTCCGCGGCATTTTGGAAAATTGCATTCAGGCAAACGTGCGAGGCATCCTTTGCTTTGGATTTGGCGTTACCATGCGCGAAGGCAATCGGGAATACTTCTATCAAAAGCTGGACGAGCATTTCCCCGGCATGAAACAGCGATATATTCGGACATATGGCAACGCTTACGAATGCCTCAGCCCCAACCACGCCAAACTCTATGAAATTTTCACAAGCACCTGCCGGGAACACGGCATTTTGCACAACCCCGACGATTTGTTCGCCTATCTGCATGCCTTCGAGCGCAAGCAGCAACAATTGTCCCTGTTCGACATGCCGGACCCGCACCTGCGTCCATGACGGGACGAACGCAAAGGAGTACGCATATGACGGAAGAAGAAATCCTCAGGCGCCGCATGCATGGGCTGTATCTTTCGCGCCCATGCGACGGTCTTTCCGCGCTGGCCCACGCGCTGCTCGGCATGCATTGCTGGTTTCACCGGAATGTCGTCTTTTCCGCCCTGATTCGCGGCGCGGAACTGTCCGGATGGAAGGCGGAACTTACCAAAACCTGGCTCTATCGCGGAACGCTCCACGGCGTTTCCGATCCGGATTTGCCGGACTTGCTGGCGCTTCATCCTCTGGAGGAACCTTTGTCGGAATTTGAGCGCGAAGTTCTGCGTTATATGGAAGACGGCGTATTTTCCAGAAGGGAATTCCGGCAATTGTTCGCGGACCGATTTGACGAATCGTTTCTTGCGCGTGCGTTCAGTCCGTGGGGCGGCGTGTTCGTGGGATTGGCGCGCAGAGGCCTGGTTGCATTTCGCGACATGACAAGCCGGGATTTCGACCTGATCAGCGCCGAACCAACGCAAACGCGGGATGCGGTGCTCCCCGGCCTGCTCCGCCGGTATTTCTCCAGCTACGGTCCTGCAACGCTGGCGGACGCTGCTTGGTTTTTCGGCCTTGCCAACGATGCAGCCCAGAAATTGCACGAAATTGTATCGGAAGATGATTTCCTTCGCTTCCAACATGGCAAATGCACATATTACCTTTGCGGCGACAACCGGGCCATGGCGGACATTCCGGAAATCACCCTGCTATCGGGATTTGATCCCCTAATCGTGTCTTATATCGACCGAAGCGCAGTTTTGCCGGCAGAATACAAGCACAATGTCATTCTAAAATCCGGCATTTGCCTGCCCACCATCGCGATTCACGGACGGATTGCAGGCGTTTGGAACATCAAACAGGACAGACCCATGGTAGAATTTTTCGTCAAGCAGCCAAAGCGATTGGAAAACGCCGCATATGATCTGGTGGAATCGATGTGCTGGCAGACCAGGCGTTGCCTTGCATCATCCTGTCAAATGGGCAATGCACCCAAGGGATTCTTTTGACACGTCCATGAAAACCCGAACAATTTCATGGTAAAAAGGCCGCAGAAATCTGAAAATCCCACGGCTTTCCGGACAATTCCCGGACGGACTTGTTTCCGTCCTTGCGCCCCGGAAAAACCGTTGCGGCGCACATGCTGCGCCTGGTTTCTCAACCTGTTCTGCGCCAGGATTTTGACACACGAAACGAGCTTGATGCGTTGCGTCAAGCTCGTTTTGTTGATGATCTTTATCGTTCGCTGCCCAGGAAGAAGATTGCAAGCGTACCCGGACCGGAATGCGAGCCGATCACCGGCCCCACCGGATGAATCATAATGTCCTTCACGCCGTACTGAGCACGAATCATCTCTGCCGTGAATTCCGCCTCGCTTTGGCAGTCTCCATGACAGATAAAGACGGTTTGATTGGCCAGATCCGTTCCCAGCTTGCCCATCTTCGCCACCAACGCCTTGATGGAAGCTTTGCGGCCCCGTGCCTTATCCACGTTGATCAGCCGGCCATTGTTGTCCATGTGCATGACAGGCTTGATGCCCAACATGGTTCCCACCAATGCCGTCGTGGCAGACACGCGCCCGCCGCGCTTCAAAAACATCAGATCGTCCACCGTGAACCAATGGCACAAATGAAGCTTTGTGCGTTCGGCGAAATCCCGGACTTCGTCGATGCTTTTGCCCTTGCGCTTTTCCGCCACAACATGATGCAATAACAGGCCCTGTCCCAGGGAAGCGCTCAGCGAATCTACCGCATACACCTTGCGATCCGGGTATTTTTCCGACAATTCCGCCGCTGCGGCAGCCCCGGCGTTGTATGTGCCGCTAAGCGCGGAAGAAAACCCGATGTACAGAATGTCTTCTCCTGCCGCCAAAACCGGTTCCATTGCGCTGATAAACGCTTCCGTGTTTGCAGCGGATGTTTTCACCACTCCACCCTGGCGCAAAATATTAAAAAAGTCGTGTACGTCAATTTCACGCCAGTCTAAATAGTTGTAATATTGTTTATCCTCGTAATGAAACGTCAGCGGCAACACCGTCAGCGAAAGCGCCTCCGCAACAGACTGCGGCAGATCGCAAGAAGAGTCCGTAAAAATTCGGAAGTCAGCCAATGGAGTACCCTCCTTCCGGGATTGGTTATCATTGTTAACTCCAATCCATAGCATTATAGCATATTGCGCTTCGAATGTCAATCCATCGTATAAATTTTCAAAAGCATCCGTGAAATTTCTTTGCACGCACGCCAAATTCCGGCGTGCATACCATGAAATATCAAAATGCGCCGGCGATTTGAAGGCGCGTGGAGGGCTTGAAAATGGGAAATACGCTGGAAGGCATTGATCTGGGGCGCACCGCCCAGGTTCGGAAGATAGAAACCCGCGGAGCAATGCGCGCGCGATTGATGGACATCGGCTTAACCCGCGGGGCGCGCGTTACATGTCTATATGCCGCACCATCCGGCGATCCCCGGGCATATTGGATTCGGGGCGCGGTAATTGCGCTGCGGGGCGTGGACGCCGAAACCATTGAAGTAACGGAAGGCGGCGAACGCGAATGGGACTGACAAGATCAAGCGCGGGAAAATGCGCTGGTGACAAAGGCATTGCCGAAGCCCGGCCGGGCGAATTTATGGTCGCCCTGGCCGGCAATCCCAACGTGGGAAAGAGCACCGTATTTAACGCATTGACCGGCTTAAACCAACACACAGGCAACTGGCCGGGCAAAACCGTGGCAGGCGCATGGGGCAGGTTCTCTTCGAAGACGCGTCCATATGTCCTGGTGGATACGCCGGGAGCATATTCTCTGTGCGCCCGATCGGCGGAAGAGGAAGTTGCACGAGACTACATACTCTTCGGCGGCGCAGACGCCGTCATCGCCGTATGCGATGCCACCTGCCTGGAGCGAAACCTCAATCTGGTTATGCAAATCATCGAATCCTGTCCTCGGGTCGTGGTATGCGTCAACCTTCTTGACGAGGCGCAGAAGCGCGGGCAAACGTTCAATCTGAAAAAACTTTCTCAAATGCTGGGAACGCCCGTGGTAGGGACCAGCGCCCGAGATGGTTCCGGAATGTCCGAATTGGTTTCAGCCCTTGATGAAGTGCTGGATCAACCGCCCAATGGAGGACGGGGCATGTATTCGGCGTCCATCCATGCGGCGTTGCTGCCCTTGGAACAGCACGTGGCGGAATATGGCCAGGGACGATTCTGTCCCTCCTGGCTGGCGGCAAAGCTGGCGGAAGGAGATGAAGCCCTGGGAAAGAGAATTGATGAAGAACTGGGCATATCACTGGAGAAAGAGCCACAGGTTGCGCTGGCGCTGAAAACATGCCGCGAAACGCTGCAGGATGTTCAATCGGTCTTGAAAGAGGAAACCTTTCGACGCGCCCATGAAATTGCCGAAGCCTGCGTGTCTGGCAAGGACGATGCCGCGCGTCAGACGCGCCTGGATCGCTTTTTCACGGGAAAATACACCGGCATTCCAATGCTGCTTCTGCTGTTGGCATTGGTTTTTTACCTGACGGTTGCCGGAGCCAACATTCCCTCCCAATGGCTGATGCGCATTTTTTCCAGGGCGGAAACCTGGCTTGCCGCAATTCTGGAATCCCTGGGGACGCCAAGTGTGCTGAATGCAATGGTGACCCAGGGCGCGTTTCGGGTTCTTGGATGGGTTGTATCGGTCATGCTTCCGCCCATGGCGATCTTCTTTCCGCTGTTTACCCTTTTGGAGGACCTGGGCTATCTGCCCAGGGCGGCGTTTCTCATGGACCGGAGTTTTCAGCGTTGCCGCGCATGTGGCAAGCAATGTCTCACCATGGCCATGGGACTTGGCTGCAATGCAGCCGGTGTCGTTGGCTGCCGTATTATCGACAGTCCGCGGGAACGTTTTATCGCGATCCTGACCAATGCGTTCATGCCCTGCAACGGCAGGTTCCCGTTGATGGTAAGCCTGCTGACAGTGTTCTTCGCCGCCAGCAGCGGCATTGTTCCGGCGCTTCTGCTCACCGGCGTCATCGTGTTGGGCGTAAGCGTCACGCTCATCGCCTCAAAACTGCTTTCCGCCACGCTGCTGAAGGGCCTGCCTTCCTCCTTTACCCTGGAAATGCCGCCCTTTCGCCGGCCGCAGATCGGCAAAGTAATCCTCCGCTCCATTTTTGACCGAACGCTGTTCGTGTTGGGCAGGGCGGCGGCCGTGGCTGCCCCGGCCGGATTGTTCATCTGGATCATGGCCAACGTGCAAATCGGCGGCATATCGCTGCTGGCATGGATGACCGGAGCGCTGGAACCTCTGGGAAAACTCATGGGACTGGACGGCGTCATTCTCGCGGCCTTCGTGTTGGCGTTTCCGGCCAACGAAATCGTGCT
>JAQXRL010000056.1 GCA_029218505.1 Eubacteriales bacterium
GCGAAACGCACGGTTCCAGCACATCGCTGTCAGGCACAGAAAAAACGCGCCGTGTTCCTGCAGTACAGCAACCCACGTTCTCGGTTCCGGCTGCAACAACGCATATCGCATGGGTTCCCATCCCGAAAGGGTGCCTGGCCCAGAGAACAAGCCGCCATCGCTCTTTACGGATTCATGTCAACCCTTTCGTCGCTTCTTTCGGGATTCGTTGATCCCCTTGCATTCGCCGTTTGGGCAAAATACGCGCCAATGCACACATTCATCAGCGGTATGTCGTACAATTCTATCCACGTCACGTCCTTCCAGACCTTCGGAGAGGCACATCCGCCAATGCTGTCCAGCTGCTCCGGAATCCAGCGCCATCCGCAGTCAAATCGTTCTCCGCCGCAATCCATATGTCCGTCCACCACGAACCAACATATCAGCGCCTGACGGTCCAACACCAATGCAATTTCATGTGCGCAGCCATCCGCAAGGTTCATGCTGCCTTCCAGCAATACCGATGCGTTTTTGTTTGCGACGATGGCTTCCAACATTCCTTCCGCCGTTACGCGCAGTTCTATTCCGCCCTGGTTTCCATCCCTGGCGTGGAGCAAAACGACTCCCGGCGCCACCGGTTCCACCCGCAGCAAAAGCGTGATTCCCTTTGTCTTGATTCTGCGCCAGTCCTCCGGAGCGTCCATGTCCTGTTCCGCCAGCACCACCGGCGCAATCGCCCCTTCTCCCCGCCATAGGGCTGTCCGATCCAACGCCGGCGCTTCAAACATCGCGTCGATAAACGCCGCCGGGATTTCATGCAAACATATGCGTTGCTTTTGCGATTCCGTCACATAATACCTTCCGTCTGTCACAAGCAAGTCCGGATAGGTGATGTTGAACTTCTCCGAGCGATGGTAAAACAGCAATTCCGGTTCTCCGAACGCCAGCGTGCATCCGCCCTCTTCGAAAACTTCCCACGCCGGACATGCCCACACCGGATTTCGGAAGCCATATCCTGCCTGCCGAATATTGCAAAACCAATGCAAATACCGCCCGTTTCCCAATTTCCATATGGGTGCGCACGCCCTTGGATGTCGGATTCGCCTTCCGTCCGAATGACACGGATAAAACGAAGGCGCAAAGTGCATGCCGCCGTCATGGCTCAACGCCGCAACAGGATATCCGTCACCGGTGCGTCCTACGCAATAGAGCGTGCCATCCGACAGGCGCACAAAAAAGGGCTCCTCCGCAACGTTTCCGCCACCTTTCGGCGGACGGATGCCCACCTCGCCTTCCGGCAGCGTTTCCCACGTCGCATTGGGATTTGTCGCAAGATCGCGGGCGCGCAGCAATACAATTTCGTTGCGCTCCACAGAGCCACACGCCCCTTTTTTCGACATCCACTGGGCAAAAGCAACCTTCGCCAAGGCGCAATACAATGTATCCCCATGAAAGAACGGCCGGGATACGTTCCAGAAAAAACGGTATTTTCTGCCGTCTGGCAAATGGCCTTCCGGCGATCGATCAATCGCAAAATCCCGAATCGGAATCTCATACCGTTCCGACCAATGCACGCCTTCATCATCGCTGTAACGAAAGCAGAACGCATCTCCAAAATCCATCCGTCGAAATCCCGCTTCTTCCGCAGACAGATGGCAAACGTTGCAATTGTACAGGCAGAATAACCGGTTGTTGTCGGCTACAACCAGCGCCGAATAGGCAGATTCCCAAGGCCCATCTTCCAAATGCACGGGCTGCGTCCATGTTTTTCCCTGATCCGTGCTGCGCAAGATGCTCACATATTCTCCTGCCGCGCCTTCCAGGCCTACTCCATTGGTAATGCTGCAAACCCATGCACCGCTGCGCATTGCAACCAAGCTGGCTTGATCGCAATAGCCATTTTCCGACGGGATCGCGCGGCCTTGCTTCACGTTTCGAAAGTCTTCCGAATTGTTCATGCGATCACCCCTTGATGGAACCAATCAATACGCCGCGAATGAAGTATTTCTGCACCACCGGATATGCGAGCATGGGCGGAATGCTGGCTACCACAATGACACAATATTTGATACTCTCCTGCAGCTTC
>JAQXRL010000057.1 GCA_029218505.1 Eubacteriales bacterium
CGTATTTTTTCTTATCTTCCGGCACGCGGTTCATGCATCTTCTCAGCGCCATCATATCGCACAGGGCGTTTTCCCAATGAAAGCGCCCGTCCTTGCCCTTGATGGGCCAGGTCTTGGCCAGGCTTCCATCCGCGTCCACGGCAATATCTTCCGGCCAAGAATCCATCATGTGGTTGCGTTTCAGCCGCGTTGGCGTCATCATGGACGCTTCCGGTTTGGGAATCACATCCCGGTAAATTTCGTAATGCGTGGCAAGATAGCCGATTTCGTCCCGCAAATATGCCACATGTTCACAATCCTCCCGGAAAAACAATCCCCACAACACGTCGTCCATGCCCATTTGCTTCATTTCGGATGCCACGCGATGAATGGCTTCGCCGTTGTTCACGTCCCATTCCCGATCCTCCGGACTGTACAAGGCGTTCATGCCATCGCGATGCCACAACCAAACGTTGGCTGCGCCTACGAGTCGGTCTATGTTTTTCACCCGGCGTCGCTTGTCCCGCAGGGAAACCACCATTCCCTGGGTTTTCCGGTACGCCCGATACCGCTTCATTGCGGCGGTAATCCCGCCTGATTCCCCGGCCAGAAGCACAACCGCACGGGAATATCCCCACTGCCCCATCTCCGGCATCCAGCCAAGGCCGGAACGAATTATGCCATCGTCCTGCCGGTCCGTAAACGCCACGGCGTCATGTCCGTGTTCCGCCGCGGCAATCAGCCACGCCTGCCCACGAGTCTGCCCCACAAAGAACATCGACATGTTCCCGCTGTATGAGGCCCGTTCAGGATTCTTGATTTCCACTTGAGGATCGTCTACAGGAAACGCGAACCCCTCTCCCACTGGAAGCAGCGCCGTGTCCCCGGGAAGCGCGTCAAAATCTCCGGGATAACGCACGCAGCCATCGAACGCGCCCTCGCCCGCCAGCCGAATCTCCAGCGCGCCGTTTTGAAAGGAAATTTCCCCTTTCAGCAAAAGACCGCGGGCATGCAGATCAAACAAAATACAATCCGTATCTATATGGGCATTTTCCATGCGATAATCCAGATCCATGGCCAGCGTGTCAAACCGGGTTCCACCCGGAAGAATATACGAAATCGCGCCGCTATGCGCATTCAACATCGCCCGCGCACCATCAAAGCGTATTTCCAGTTCGCCCATCAAAATACCACCTTTTTGTAAAGAATCCTTTTAGGTCTGTTCACGATTCACGCCCAAACGAAATCCCTTCGAAATCCGGCCCCAAACCGCCTTCTGCGAATTCGAGAGACCAGCGGCCCTTTGTCAGCCTTTCACGCTGCCGTCCGTCAGGCCGTTGATAATCTGCTTCTGTGCGGCCAGGAACACGATAATCACCGGCAGCAGCGCGCACACCGACGCCGCCATCACCAGGGTATACTTCGTGCTGCCCGTTTCCTCTATGAAGTTGGTCAGTCCAAGAGGCAGCGTGTACAATTTGGGATTGGTAATGAAGATCAGCGGCGCCTCATAATCGTTCCAACGCCAGACAAACGTCAGGATGGCCAGACCTGTCAGCGCCGGCTTGGCCAGCGGCGTAATAATCTGCCAGAAAATCCGGAATTCGCCGGCGCCGTCAATCCGCGCGGACTCATTCAGCGCATATGGCACGCCCTGAAAGCTTTGCCTGAGCAAAAACACGCCGATGGTGGTAAACAAATTGGGCAAAATGATCGCCCAATGCGTATTATAAATGCCCATCATCCGGAACATCATAAATCTGGGCACCATCAACACCTGAAAGGGCACCATCAATCCGCATAAATACACCAAAAACAGCTTGTCCCGGCCCCGAAAACGCACCTTTGTAAATCCATAACCCGCCAAGGCGCTGGTGAACAAATTGCCTGCCACGCAAATCAGCGTAACCTTGATGGAATTCAGATAATACAGGAAAAAGGATGGCCGCTGTTCAAAAAGCACTTCATAATAGTTGCCCCAGTTTGGATTGCTCGGAATCCACCGGATTGGATAGCTGAACACTTCGGATTCAATCTTGAAAGAGGTGGACAGCATCCAAAACAGCGGAAATGCAAACAAAAAGCCCACCGCCCACATCAGCAACGTCAGCAGGATCTTGGCCGTCTTTCCCCCGGCAGACAGCATTCGGAAACGTTCGATTCTCTGTCTCATATCACTTCATACTCCCCGTTTCCAATTCGGATTTCCGCTGGAATTTCCACTGGATCAACGTCACGGTCAGCACAATCAGAAACAGCACCACCGAAACCGCGCAAGCAGGCCCCATTTTGTTATACACAAACGCCAACCGATAGATATAATACGCCAACACCGTCGTCGCCCGGGCAGGTCCGCCCTGGGTAAGCACGTTGATCAGTCCAAACACTTGGAAAGAAGAAATAATGTTGGTCACCAGCAAAAAAAACGTGGTCGCGCGCAGCATGGGCACGGTGACATGCAACAACCGTTGCACGCCATTCGCGCCGTCAATGGTGGCCGCCTCGTACAGCTCCTCCGGAATGGCCTGCAACCCGGACAGATAAATGATGACATCATAGCCCAACCCCTGCCAGACCGACATAATCATGACCGCCGGCATGGCCCATTCCAGGCTGGACAGCCATTTGGGCGGATCCGACACGCCAAACGCCTGCAGCAACATGTTTAAGGGACCAGACATATTGAATATCAAAAGACCGATGGCGGCAATCGCCACGGTATTGATGACATATGGAAGAAACACACAGGATCGAACCACGTTTCTGCCCAACAGATTTGTGTTCAGTGCCACCGCGATGAGCATGGAAAGCACGATCAACGGCGGCAAAGTGCCCAAAGTATACAGAATATTGTTGGAAATGGAGGACTTGAACCATAAATCCCGGCCAAGATCCATGTAGTTTTTTAGTCCGGCAAAGGAAATCCCGGCCAATCCCTTGTAAAAATCCCACTTGGTAAAAGAAATTCCGAAAGCGAAGATTACAGGAATGATCGTGAAAATCGTAAAGCCAACCAGGTTGGGCAAGACAAACAAAAAGCCTTTCCATCCATTGTCCGTAAGGGATGTCTTCCTCCGCTTTTGGGCATTGAACGCCGTTGTCATAAAATCACTCCCGTCGAGTTTGGTAAATACCGCCCGGTGTTGTACCGGGCGGCGGAGCTTCCGAACAAACGATATTACGTTGCGTCCGCGATGGCCTGGGTAATGCGCTCATCGGTAGTGCTCAAATAGGTATCCACATCATAAGCACCAAGATACAGATTGTCGCGTTCTTCATTGAAAATCTGCTTGATTTCCGGGCCTGCAACGGTGTACTCCTGCACGGAATAAGGCGCCACATTGTGGAACACGTTCAGGAAGGATTCCGTGTCAAACAACGCTTCGGCGTTCTCGCCCAACAAGCCGGCGATCAACTCTCGTCCTCGTTCACGCCTTCCCGCACCACGGGAATCTTGCCGCCCACATACAGTTCGGAATAACCTTCGGCCAGCCAGAATTGCACAAACGCCCAGGCAGCCTCCACGGATTTGGCATTCTGCGCAATGGAGATGTAATTGTTCAACGCACCGTTGTTGTATGACGCGCCGCCGGTAGGCATGGGCGCAAAAGCCGTAATGAAGTCATGGGGATAGTCCGCAGTGTTCTTGATGTACCGCAAAAACCAATACGAAGATTCAATGATGGCGATGTCCTCGCCGATGAGCAGATCCTGCGGATAGGCGCTGATACCCTGAGAAAGCACCTCGCCATAGGGATACACAGACTGATCTACAAAATGCATGTCGTATACCAGCTGCACAATTTCTTTGATTTCTTCCCGGTTATAGTTGGCCGCGGTGCCGTCTTCGTTGTAATAGTAATCTTTGCCCAAGGCGATGGTGCAAAGGCTGTTATCGAACCGGAAGGAATAAGCGCCGTAATGCTCCTCCGTCGTGAGCGCCTTGGCAGTTTCCTTGTATTCTTCGAAGGTCCAGCTTTCGGGAATCGCGATGCCCGCTTCGTCGAACATATCCTTGTTCAAAAACAGGAACTGCGGCTCGTTGTTCGTGGGAATGTAATAGATGCCGCCATCAATGTAATTCAGACAGCCGTCCACCAGCGTAGTCTTGATCCACTCTTCCGCGCCTTCGATCTGGCTCATGTCATACATCATGCCGCCATTCGCACGGGCGGTAATGCGATCCAGACCATAGGAAAAGAATACGTCGATCTGCTCGCCGGAAAGCAGCGCGGTTTCCAATTTGGTATTGCCGGAATCGTCGTTGACAAAGCGGTAATAGGTGGCGTGATACTGTTCGGCATACTTTTCGTTGAACGCATCGCATAGCGCCTGCGGGCCGTTTTCCGCGGGCACGCCGCCCCAAATTACGACCTCCGGGATTTCCGCTTCTGCTGCGCCGCAGATGGCAAACGCGCCCAGGGCCACCAACAACGCCAGGATCAGGGAAAGTGTTCTCTTCATTTTCGATACCCCTTTCTTCTATTCGTCCGAATACGGCGTTCCGCCATCCGAACCATATTTTTATTCTATCAGTCATTTTCCACGGATTCAATGTAAATTTTTTTGAATATTTTTCGCATTTTGCTATTTTTATTCACTTCATGCACAAGAGAAATCCTGAATTGTACAATTCTTGGATTGTTTTGGATTATTTTTAGATTTTTGAGGCCTTCCCTTCCAAACGTGAAACGAAATCTACCAATTATCCATTGATTTCATCAAAGAGATATGATATCATGCACGTAGTTTCCAAAGAACATTGCGCGTAGGGAGGAGGAAACGCATGCGGACGCTTCTGACAAAACTGGTAGCCATCGTCGTAAGCTTTCTTCTGCTGCATTCCGCGCTGACCTATGCGGTCACGAACTCCCTTTACGGAAACGCCGTTTCGGAAAACATCCTTGCGGAAACGCGGCAAAAGCTGTCCCAGGTCAGCGTCAACGTGGACACGCTGGTCAGCACGGCAGTGGCGGCGGGCAACCTGATCTGCAAGGACAACGGCCTGCTGAGGCTGTTGGACGAATCCTCCCGCATCAGCACGCCCTCCATTCCCTTCAGCGAGGATCCAGGCTTCTCGAAATGGTATCTGGACGTAGCCTATCCCCTGAAAGAAAAAATTTCTGCCGTGCAAAACGCTATGCTGTATCAGCACAACGCGTCTATCTATCTGCTGGACAACAACGGCGTATATTACACCGACATGTCTGCAGGATTTTGGGACATCACCGATTCGCCGTTCATCGACCAGGTTATTCAAAAGCGCGGTTACATTGTACACAGCGTGCCCGCGACGAATTTCTCCATGTTTTCGGAAATGAAATCGCACAGCCTGATGATCGCCTACGCGATTCGCAAAAACTATAGCGACAAAATCATCGGAACCATCCTCATTGCCCTGGAATTTCCCTCCTCGTTGTCCGATGCTTTTGAACCCAGCGCCGATGGTCAGACGATGTTTCTCCTGGACGCCGACGGGCGCATCGCAGTCGGCGGAAACGCACTGGCGCAGGAAATTGACTGGAATACAATCGCGCTTTCCAACGACGGCCGTCCGCAGCGTTTGACGGCAGACAGCGAAACATGCTATGCGATCTCCAGCCAAAACCAACGCACCGGCTGGCAATTGCTGCAATTGATTCCCAGCTCTACGTTGTTTGCAGAACTGG
>JAQXRL010000058.1 GCA_029218505.1 Eubacteriales bacterium
GTAAGCGCATTCGTTATGATCCGCTGGTGGAGCATGATTATTCGGTTGACAAGCCGACGATGCGCGAAATTCAGCCCGGCCATTTTGTGCAGTGCAATGATGCGGAATTCGAAAGGTATCGAAAGCAGCTGGGGCTGAACGAAGCGGCAAAGCCAGAAGTTCTGTGAGGATGAACGAAGCGGGTTTGTGGAAAAATAGTCCTGTGTGGAAAGAGATTCTTGGGGGAATGGAATGGAAAAAAAGGGCCGCAAATGGTTTTGGCGCATTGTGCGCGTCGTGCTGGAAATGGCGGCAGCCGCGGCAATCGCACGACTGAGAGGGTTTGATTTTGCCAATCCTCTGGCGTTGAACGCGCGCTATCTCAGTGACGGATGTTTTGTTGTGGGATTCATCCTGACAGGATTGGGTGCGCTGATATGGATTTCCACGACGGGGTTTTTCGACATGATGGCGTATGGTGTGCAAAGTCTGCTGGTATTGTTTTCGATTTTGAAGTCTCCGAAAGACCATCCGAGCTTCTACGATTACAAGCAGATGCGCAATGCAAAGCGCAATAAGCCACGCTTCGGGATGCTGATAACCGGCATAATATTCATTCTGGCATCGCTTGCTTGTCTGGCGATATACTATCGCGGATAAAGGCGGGAAGCCGAAGGCGTTCAAAAAAAGCACACAACGAAACCGTTGTGTGCTTTACGATATCCAATCGTGAATTCTCCATTCCGATCGATTGGAGGAAGCTTCCTGGCCGCTTCGGAACAAAGGAATAACGTTCCGAACAGGGAAACGAGGTGTAAATCGTGGATTTTTGAAAATCAACCCTTGTTGGCGCCGGCCATGCCGAATCCCTTGGACATGAATTTTTGAGAAATCACGTACAGGAGGACGGAAGGAAGGGAGTACAACAAGGAGTATGCGGCCAGCTGTCCGTAGTCCACGCCATGCTGTCCAAAGTATTGGTACAGACGAACGGAGGCAGGATACTTATCGGAAGACTGCAAAAGGATATACGGCACGAAGAAATTGCCCCAGCTTCCTGAAAAGGTGAAAATCGCGATGGTGCACAAACCCGGCAGCATCAGCGGCAACACCACGTGCAGGATGCTTTGAATGGTATTCGCGCCATCTACCCAAGCGGCCTCCTCCAGCGCGATGGGCACGGTGTCCATAAAGTTTTTCATCATCCACATGGCATATGGCATTGATGAGGCGGTCATGAACAAAATGACCCCCAACAGGTTGTCCATGAGTCCCAGAATCAGGAATAGCTTGTACACCGGAACCATCACCGTGGTGATGGGCAGCGCAGACATGAACAACACGGTGTACATAAATGTGCGCTTATGCTTCAATTCGTACCGGGATAGGGGATAGGAAGCCATGGCGGATATGGCCACCACCAAGAACGTCTGTCCCAAAGAGAGAACCAGCCCCACCAGGAACGCAAGGCGGTTTTTCCCGGAAGAAATGACGGCATTGTAATTTTCCAGCGTCCAACTGGCAGGAACTTTCAGCCCAACGCTGGCGTTTGGATCAAAGGATGCCAGGACAATCCACAAAAGCGGAAGTACGAACACGACGGCCATCAGAGCCATAATCACGTAGGCGAGGATTGTTTCTTTTTTTGACTTCATCGAATTCGCCCTCCTTTCTAATGATCTTTTGCGATTCTCGTGTACAAAACGCTCAGCGCAATGCCGATCATCAGAAGCACAATGGAAATCGCGGTGCCGTATCCAAGTTGAAAACTCTTAAACGCTTGCACATACATATAGATGGGCAGCGTCTGAGTAGCTCCGCTGGGGCCGCCGCCAGTCATGGCATAAATCAAACCAAAAACCCCTAAGGTCATCAAGGTAATGAGCATGGTGTTGGTGTAGATTGTCGATTTTACATGAGGGATGATGATGTAGCGCAGATTTTGCAATCTGGTTGCCCCATCCATGTACGCAGATTCCTCAATATCTTCTGGAACATCGTCCAGGGCGGCTTGATACACCATCATGGAGTACGCCATGCCGTGCCAGATGTTGGCAAGAATCACCACCAACATTGCGTGGCTGAACAACCATGGCACGGGAGAACCGCCAAAGAGCGTGATGATGCGGTTTAGAGTACCCGTTCCTTTGGAATAGAAAAACGCATACATGCAAATGGCTACGACGATTTCGGGCATGACCCAGCCGCCCAAAATACAGGAACCAACAATGCGGCGAACAATGTGGTTGCGGCGCTTCATGAAATAGGCCATCATAAAGCCCAGCAAATTCTGTCCCACGATTGATCCCACCAGGAAAACCAATGTGTTCTTTACGGAACGGAACATCGATGCGTCGGAAAACAATTTTCGATAGTTGTCCAGCCCGACGAATTGCAAATTCTTCGCAGCCGCGCCGGAAAGCGCCAGGTTTGTAAAGGAATAATACAGAGCCATAAAGATGGGCCACACAAAGAAAATCATCAGAAGCGCTAGCGCCGGCCACAAGAGCACGGTTCTGGAGACAAAACGCCCAACCTTTTGTCTCCCTGTAAGATGGACGGCGGAGGTGTTGCTTTGATGCATCGTATCTCCCCTTTGCCAAAGATTTGGATAACGCGCATCGAAGCGCGAAATCTCCCATTTTTGAAAAAGACGGTTTTCCAAAAATTTAGAAGCGGTTCCCGGCTCCTTGGAACCGGGAACCGCCGTACTTAGCTTGCGTGAACCAGCTTCAAATTATTCAGCGGTGTGTCCGCAATCCTTTACGAAATCTGCTCCCACAAGGTCTGTAACCTTCTGATTATAGGCTTGTAGAGCGTCTTCCACGGAAGTGCCGGTTACAACTTCTTCCACAGCGGTATAGATATAAGAGGAAATGGTGGAATAGTTCTCGTTGGCAGGACGATACGCGGTGAAGTCCAGATAGCTGGTCGCCAAATCAATGAAGGGAACAGACGTGTAGGTTTCGTTCTCTGTCATTGCAGTAAGGGTGGCCAAGTCGCCGCGGGCAACGATGAAGTCCGTGTAGGCAATTTCGGGATCCATGAGCATGGTCATGAACTCAAATGCCTCGTCGGGATGCTGGCACTGCGCGGAAATCGTCAGCGCCCAGCCGCCGGACAGAGTGGTGTATCCATCGCCGTTTTGATTGGGCATCTTGGCAAATCCGATTTGATCCTCATAACCTTCCCAAGGATACATGCCTGTGGACAGGAAATTGGAAGGATACCAGTTGCCGTTGAGGAAAATGCCCAGCTGGTCGGCCATCAGGTATTCGGTCATGGTTGCCCATGCGTTGGCATCGATGACTTCATATTGTTCGCCGCCAAACCCGTTGGCATAAAGATCGGAGAAGAACTTCAGGGAATCATACATGCCCTGGGAATTGATGTTCCAGATGCCGGTAGAATCGTCTACCAGACGCTCGCCGGTGCCGTAGAGGAACATCAGGAAGGAGTTCATGGTCGTGCCCTCCGCTTCAACGGCGGAAGAGGACATCCACATGGGGATTGCGCCTTCCACGTTGTCCTTGATGGCCTGGCAAGCGTCCACGATGTCCTGCCAGCTTTCGGGCTGCCAATCGCGTCCCAAACCAGCGGCTTCCATGACGTTCTTGTTGTACCACAGTCCTCTGGTATCGGTGTCCGAAGGAATGCCATACACACTGCCGTCCGCTGCGGTTACGCCGGCTTTGGTGGCTTCGTAATAGGTTCCGTCGTTCCAAGCGCCGTAGTTTGCCACATAATCATCCAGCTTCATGAAATAACCGGCAGCAATGTCTGCCTGCAATTGGAACGTGTCATACAGGATGACATCCGGGGAAGTGGAAGGATCGCCCATTTGCAGCTGCATTTTGGTGAAAAAGTCGCTGTCCGTGACAGGCTCCGCTTGGATCTTGATGTCTACGGAATCCTTCTTGTCCCAAGCGTTGTAAGTGTCCATGATCCATTTGTAGCGGTATCCCTCTTCGCCTTGGTCATTGCTGTCATTGTAAGCAATGGTCAAGGTGATCTTGTCGCCTTCGGCCAAAGAAATGCTGCCCAAACAGGACAAAAGCATTGCTGTCGCCAAGAGAATGGAAAAAACTTTCTTCATAATTATGTCTCCTTTCACAGAATAGAAACGGTTTTCTTACACCGTCCATTATATTATACACGATCATGGAGAAATGTCAATTCGTTTTTCTGGAAAAAAGTAATTTTGCGAAAATGATTTATGAAACTTTAAGAAAAAATGTGGATTTCATTATGCAAAATGGAAACTCGTGCCAGATTCACCCGGCAGAGGGATTGCGCGGAGGAGTACGGAAGGGAAGAACAGAGGTTCAATTCCAGCGTGGCGAGTTGCGAAAGCGTTTGGCGAGAAGGCGGAGAATGCCGAAACGCGACTTGCGGTGAAACGCAAAAAAGAAAACCGGTCATTTCTGACCGGTTTTTGGAGCTGATGACGGGATTCGGACCCGTGAACCTCCTCATTACCAATGAGAATAT
>JAQXRL010000059.1 GCA_029218505.1 Eubacteriales bacterium
GTGGACACCTGGCAGATTCCGCCGCCGACTTCTTCGGTCACCTCGCCCGCATTGTACGCGCCCGCCAGCTTATAACCGCGCTCGGCGGTACGCTTGCCCACGGTGCCGTTAAACGAAAACGTCTCGCCCGGGGAAAGGCGCGTTCCGTTTATTGCCGCCAGCGCCAGCTTGATGTTGGTAAGGCGGTTGCTGGAGGAAGAGGATGCATTGGTGACGGCCGAGGCCACCATTCCGTAGGAATCCTGGATGTCCGCAATGGTCACGCCCGGTTGGATCACCTGAACGCTGGGCGACACGGTTCCTCCCCCAGCTTCCAGCGCGGCAATGAGATCCGCGCGAAACTTCTCCTCGTCCAATTCGCGGCCGGCGCTTCCTTCCGCGAATACAAAGGCGTAATTCACGGTATCAAAGGAATCAATATGCGCATCCGACGCCTTTGCATTCACTGCGTCGGCCATGGCGGCCACATATTGATCCACCATTTCGTCCGAATAACGTTTGCGGCTGACCACATACCGCGCAGGCGTCTCCTGCCGTTGGGTAATTTCCCGATAGCGCTGCTCCAGGCTGCCCGAACGGCCCGCAGACCAAGCATTTTCCAATACCGAACGGTAATCGCTGGTGTATCCCAATTGGATCGAGGTAAGGGACGCGCTGCCTTCAATTTTCACCGTGACGTTTTCAAAAGCAGGCTCCACGTGGTTCTCCCAATAAATCAACGCGTCTTCCAACGTCATGCCGGACACGTCTATGCCGTCTACCGTGGTGCCCTGGTAAAATGTCTGCTGCTCCACCACTTGACGCATGTTCTGAAACTGCGCATATGCGGATATTTGCCTTGCGCCCAAGGCCGCAACAGCTCCGATGCAAAGAATCAGCGCAATCGTCATGCCCGCGCCGGAACTCCCGCGGGATTTTTTTCGGCTGGCCGTTTTGTTGGAAGCGGCATCCAGCAGCTGGTCATATGCGTCCGGGCCGTTTTTGCCTGTCTTTTTTCGCGGTGCTCTCTTTGGCTGCTTTTTCCGCGGGAAGGCGTCGTCCAATTCGTCATAGGGTTCGCTGCTGACCGCTTTTTTCTTTCGCGGCGCGGCAGATGCGCGCTTTTGCGACGTAGACCTTGCGGTTTTGGGCGATTGCTCCGTGCTTCGGGGCTTGGCAGTCTTGGCCTTGTTGTCCACCACGTTTTTCGATTGAACAGGCTTTTCCCCTTCCAGCAAGGCGTCATATTCGTCCCGATCAGGCTTGTTTTCCCGTCTGGACGGCGTTTTCTTGCCGCCTGCTTTTTTTGAAGACATTTCTTTCTCGCTCATCGAATATACTCCGCAAAATTTCTGTTTTCCGGCTGCGTTCAGGAAGCCGCGCTGCACGGCATTGGGATACGCGCATAGCATGCCCAGCTTTCCTTTTATTATATAGACTGTTTCAACAACGGTCAGCCGGATTCCTGTTAAGGGAATTGGGCTTATTTTTTCAATTGCGCATTTTCCTCGCCTATCTTTTGCCGAATCTCCCGGAAATTCGCAATTTCACGCTCATATCCCTGATCCGAAGGCACATAATACGGCATTCCCCGGGCTTCCAGGGGCGCATATTGCTGGCGCACATAATGCCCCGGAAAATCATGCACATACAAATACCCCTCGCCGGAACCCAGTTGATCGGCGCCTTTGTAATGCGTATCCCGCAAATGCACGGGAACCGGCTGATATCCGCCCCGTTCGGCGTCCGCAAACGCCTGGTCCACGGCCATAACCACAGCGTTGGATTTGGGGCTTTCGCAAACGGCGATAATGGCCTGCGCGATGGGCAGACGCGCCTCGGGCATGCCGATGCTTTCCAAATCCCGCATGGCTGCCTGCGCCAACAACATCGCCATGGGGTTTGCCATGCCCACATCCTCGCTGGCATGGGCGATTACGCGCCGAACGATAATTTTGGGATCAATGCCCGCATAGGTCAGTCTGGCAAACCACGCCAGCGCCGCGTCCGCGTCCGACCCGCGCAGGGATTTGCAAAAGGCGCTGAGCATGTCGTAAAACATGCTTTCGTCCATTCGAATTACCTTGCGCTGGATGGATTCTTCCGCCACGGACAAGGTGACATGAATGGAGCCGTCCGCCTCCACGGGCGTGGTGAGCACCGCCAATTCCAACGCGTTCAGCGCCGACCGGGCATCGCCGTTG
>JAQXRL010000060.1 GCA_029218505.1 Eubacteriales bacterium
CTCCTTTATTCCTTTAATCCTATCTGTTTGATATGTTGATCGGTTGATGTACATTCTAACCGCTTCGCCCACAATTGTCAAGTTAATCGTTCGTAAAACGGAATGGCGCCGAAGCAAGGTTACATATACAATCCCTTGCTGAAATACCGGTCGCCGCGATCTGGGAAGATGGCCACAATGTTCCCCTTTGCGCCGGAATCAATCAGTTTTCTGGCGGCAGCCAGAGCAGCTCCTGAGGACGAGCCGGCAAAAATTCCCTCCGTTTTTGCGAGAAACCGTGCATTGTCAAAGGCTTCCTGATCCGTGATTTTGATGACACGGTCCACCAAAGACATGTCCATGGTATCGGCAATGAAGTCATTGCCGATGCCTTCGATATCGTAATCGCCATGTTCCCCGCCACCCATTGTCGAGCCTACGGGATCGGCAAGAATGCCGCGAACCGCCGGATTCTGTTCCTTCAGATAGCGCACCACGCCAGTATATGTGCCGCCGCTGCCCGCGCCCGCAACCAGGTAGTCGATTTTTCCATCCAGATCCCGCCAGATTTCCGGCCCGGTGGTTTCGTAGTGTGCAAGAGGATTGCTCTGATTATGGAATTGCTCCAAAGAAATTGCGCCCGGAATGGAATCGCGCAACTGAATTGCCTTTGCTTCCGCTCCCAGCATCCCTTTTTCCCGAGGGGTATTGATGATCTCCGCGCCCAATGCGTGCATGAGGGTTTGCTTTTCCTGTGAAAATTTCGTAGGCACCACAAAGATCACGCGATAGCCACGGTTTAATGCCGCAAAAGCAATGCCCAGACCGGTGTTTCCGGCTGTCGCCTCTACGATTGTGCCGCCCGGCAGCAGACGCCCCTTGCTTTCCGCATCATCCAGCATGTATTTGCCGATCCGATCCTTTACGCTGCCCGCAGGGTTGTATAGTTCCAACTTGGCAAAGAGGCGCGCATCTTCCGGCAGTTCCAGATGATTCAGCTTTACCAGCGGCGTATTTCCAATCAACGCCTGCATGGAATCATAATATTTCATGTGTTATTCCTCGCTTTCAAGAATGGCCTGTTCCAGATCGGCCAAAAGGTCGTGAATATTTTCAATGCCAATAGACAACCGGATCAGATTGTCCGTGATGCCTACCTTTACGCGAATTTCCCGTGGGATTGCTGCATGCGTCATCGTTGCCGGATGGCACACCAAGGATTCCACGCCGCCCAGACTTTCCGCTAGCGTGATCAACTTCAGTGATGTGAAAAATTTGCGAAAGTCGTGCCGTTCATCCAGTTCAAAGGAAATCATTGCGCCGCCGTTCCGGGCCTGCTTCCGATTGATTTCATAGCCCGGATCGTCGGGCAGACCGGGATAATAGACGAGCTTGACCGCGGGAGTCCCCTTCAGCCATTCCGCCGCTTTTTGTGCGTTCTCCACATGCCTGTCCATGCGCACGGACAGCGTTTTGATTCCCCGCATCAGTAGAAATGCATCAAACGGTGCGAGCACACCGCCGGTGGCATTCTGCAAAAAGGCCAACTGTTTCGCCAACGCGTCCGAATTCACCAAAACAAGGCCGGCAACCAGATCGCTGTGTCCGCCAAGGTATTTTGTGGCGCTGTGAATCACAATATCAGCGCCCAGCTTCAGCGGCTGCTGCAAATAGGGTGTCATAAAGGTATTGTCAACGATGGAAAGTATGCCGTAGCCCTTCGCCAGCGCGGAGACCGCCGCCAGATCGGTGACGGTCATCAGCGGGTTGGCAGGGCTTTCCACCAAAATCGCTTTTACGTCAGGCGCAATCGCGGATTCCAGTGCAGACAGATCGGTGGTATCCACAATGCCGTATCGAATATCAAATTGGCGAAACACCTTATCCAGCACACGGTAAGTGCCGCCATACACGTTGCTGGAAATCAAGATGCGGTCGCCCGCGCGGAACAGGCTGAGGACGGCGGTAATTGCCGCCATTCCGGAAGCAAAGGCAAAACCTGCTGTTCCACCTTCCAATTCCGCAATCAGCGCTTCCAGGGCTGCGCGGGTAGGATTTCCCGTGCGGGAGTATTCCCACTTCACGTCCAGACCGATTCCTTCCTGACGATAGGTGGATGTTTGATAAATCGGCACATTTACCGCGCCGGTGAGAGGGTCCCCGAAGATTCCGCCGTGGATCAAAGCGGATTCCATTGCCTTGTAGTTTTTCATTCTTCCTTCTCCTTTTCACGTTCCTGTTGATCTTGTTCGCCTGCGAACAGACAGAAAAATGCCCACCGGCGCAATGGAGATGTTTTGCGCTGGCGGGCGGATGGCGAATTTCAGACGATGAGGTGTTTTTAGACAGTCCAAGTAGAGCCTCCGCCGGTCGCGCAGCAACAACAGAGACACACCATACAAATCGTGTCAGATGGAAATCCGCATCTGGAAATTCCAGGAAGATTCAGGGTGCTTGCGATCATTGGAAGAACCTCCTTTTCCGTGTGCTTTTGAAACGATTGGGAAAAACGAATATAAATATAAAACATATCGGAAATATAGGATATTATAACGGCAACACGGCGTTTTGTCAAGTACCTTTCGAACCTTTATCGTTGGTCTATGGGCATAGCGGGTTCTGATGAATAGAATGCAAGTGATCAGAATCCGGGGTTGGAATGATGGCAAGGACGACAGCAACCCTTTTGCTTGTTTCCGCGTTTGTTGTCATGTCAGGCTTGCCGAGGAATGCTCATGGGCTTGATTGCGGAGAAAAGCGTTTGCTGCAGAACATAAGCGTTATTTTTGGCATGTTTCATCAGCCGGATCGGGCGCCATCATACGGGCATTGAGAGTTCGCAGGGATGGGAAAGAAGAACAGAATTTTTGAGATTCCGCGTTCAGAACGCTCAACGATGCATGATTGTTCCGTAAAATCCCATAAAACATATTGATTTTATATAAATATAGAATTATAATGTCGAATGGATTCTGGCAGCGTATTTTTTCTGGAGAGGGAGGATGGACTGCATCATGAAAGTTGCTTTGAACGCAAACATATCTCGTGAGGAAGCCGTGGAGCTTCTAAAAAAATATAACCAGGATCGGTTTCACCTTCTTCATGCGCGAACCGTAGAGGGCGTAATGCGATGGTATGCACAGCGTCTGGGCTATTCGGAGGAGGTTGAGTTTTGGGGTTTGGTTGGCCTGTTGCACGATATCGATTTTGAACAGTATCCAGATCAGCATTGCAAGAAGGCTCCTGAGCTTCTGCAAAAGGGAGGCGCCTCTGCGGAACTGATTCATGCTGTGTGCAGCCACGGCTATGCGCTGACGGTGGATGTAAAACCGGATCATGAGATGGAGAAGGTGCTCTATGCCGTGGACGAGCTTACGGGATTGATCGGAGCCGTGGTGTTGATGTTGCCGAGTCGGGATGTGCATGATCTGCAAATGAAGAGCCTCAAGAAGAAGTTTAAAGATCGAAAATTCGCTGCAGGCTGTTCCAGAGATGTTATTCTCCGGGGCGCGGAAATGCTGGAATGGGATTTGGAAAAACTGCAGCAAGACACGATCCTGGCGATGCAGGAATGCGATGCTTCCGTAAAGCAGGAACTTGAGCAATGGGTGGGGGAAAGATGAACCAGTTTTCCAGAACGCAATTGCTGTTGGGCACGAAGGGAATGCAGAGCCTGCATGCCGCGCGCGGAGCCATATTCGGAATCGGCGGTGTGGGCGGCTATGCGGCGGAAGCTCTGGTGCGCAGCGGCATCGGCGCAATTGATTTGTACGATGATGACCGCATCTGCATCACAAACCTAAATCGCCAACTGGTTGCAACCAGAAAGACAGTTGGCGAATACAAGGTGGATGCCATGACGAGGCGCCTTCTGGAGATCAATCCAAACCTTCTGATTGATACAAAAAAGATATTTTACATGCCTGGTACGGCAGAAGATGTTGACCTTTCTCCCTACGATTACATTGTGGATGCTGTGGATACGGTGACGGCAAAGTTGGAACTGGTTGCGCGGGCGCATGCATTGGGCGTCCCGATCATCAGTGCTATGGGCGCCGGCAACAAGTTGGATCCAACGAAGTTAAAAGTTGCGGATATTTACGAAACGAGCATGTGCCCTTTGGCGCGAGTCATGCGGCGCGAACTGCGCAAACGCGGCATCCCGCACTTGAAGGTAGTTTATTCTACGGAGATCCCTGTCAAGACGAGCGATGATCCCTTGATCAGTTGCAGATATCATTGCGTATGTCCGCCTGGTACAGTGCGAAAATGCACGGTTCGCCGGGATATTCCCGGCAGTACCGCATTTGTTCCGCCTGTTATGGGATTGATCATGGCAGGAGAAATTGTGCGAACGCTTTCCTGCAAGATTGGCGGTTGAAACAACGGAAACAGAAAAACGCGATTGACTTCTTATATACCGTGGAATATAATAGGGTTTGGGAGTGATGCTTCAATGATGATATCCACCCGGGGGCGCTATGCCCTGCGTGTTATGATTGATCTGGCGGAACAGCAGACCAACAATTTTGTTCCTTTAAAAGAAATTGCCGAGCGCCAGGAGATCTCTGAAAAATATCTGGAGAACATTGTGAAGAACTTGGTTCAAAATGGTTTTTTGGAAGGCTTGCGAGGCAAGGGCGGCGGATATCGCTTGGTTCGAGACCCGGATCAATATACTGTCGGCAGCATTCTTCGGTTGATGGAGGGCAGCCTTGCTCCCGTTTCCTGTTTGGAGCAGCGCGCACAGCCATGTGGACGGGAAGCGATTTGCCGTACGCTGCCCATGTGGCGAAATTTGTATGAGCTGGTGAACAATTACTTTGACGGCATTACCCTTGCCGACCTGATCGCCCCTGCACAGTCCGGGGACGATTATGTAATCTGACAATTCGTATGTCAACAGGAGCAACACCCTTCAATGGATGTTGCTCCTTTTCTGACTCGGATAAGATCGCATCCATGCTTCCCATGCGGGAACCACCAGATCCAATGGAGCATTGCTGAAGACAAGTTTTCGTGCTGGATGGAGAGCGCTGCGACATCATTCTACGGCAGCCTTTTAAATCCTTTGAGGAGAATTTCGATGTGAGCAATTGTGCGATGGATGCGCGTGCGCACTGGGCCTCCAAATCCAATCAAGACGATTCTGCCCGCCGTGCCCGGCGCTTCTTCATGGATCGTTTCGCCATAGGCAAAATGCGAGGACAGACAGGCGAAGCATTGCTTGTTCCAAGTGGAAAGCTTCCATATTCCAGAAAATTTCTGGATTTCCGGTTTGCATAGATCAAAAACCGCTTGTACGGAATGCTGATCATGTGCTGTTCAATTCGCTTTTACCCGTTGTGCTGGACAATTGGTTTCAAAAGATGTTCGATAACGGATGGTCAAACAGTCGCGTTCGATGCGCTCTAGGAATTATGAGCGTCGCATTGGAACACGCAAGAAAGCATCCCTATGTCAAGCACAATGCTGCCTGTGACAGCATCGCGAAGTTCGGTAGGCAGGCCGAACATCCGAGTGGTATGCCACAGAGCAATATCGACACGGAGCGGAAAAGGCCCGCTATGCTTGCAGGCATGTTCGGCTTGCGTTGGAAAACGTCGGTTTGGGAAAAGACACGTTGGCATTGTCGAGCAATTGCAGTTTCATCTTCCGCGAGAGGCAAAGCGGTTGTGGGAATGGCGCTGATAAAATTCAACGACCGAGTGTTGCCGGTTACCGACATAACGCGCCCTTGCTTTGTGCAAGCGAAAAACATGCAAGAAAGAGCTTGCGGCGGCCGCAGAGCCACCGCACTATGAAACGATCTTGTGATCTCAAAGCCTGTCGGCGCTGAACTGGCGCGCAGCATCCAAAAATTTCGGTCAGCTTGCGCGGCGCCTTGAAATGCCGCATATTCGTTTTTGCGATTTGCGGCATAACTGTGCGAGCATGATGCTGGCGGGACTGGGCTGAAAGGCACAGAGGTATAAAAAACTCCGCCTGACGGT